>CBHTVU010000266.1:0-5335 GCA_966096785.1 uncultured Gammaproteobacteria bacterium
TATTAATGGAAATTAAGTTCCAGAATTTTTTTTTGCTGCCAAACCCATTCAAAAATTATGGATTTTAATGTTAGGCTCCGCATTGCACGCGGAGCCTAAACTTTCCTCGCAATAATGAGTAAACCTTAGTCACTTTAATTTCCTTAAATGCATTGCACCGTATTTTCATAAAGGTCTCTGTAAAATAGAATTTTTTTCATATTCGCTATACTAATTAGCTTTAATCAACCAGGCTGAGATTGCTTATTTTTATCAATTCACACTAATCTGCTTCCATAGCAGGTAATGACATATTTTTAACGCGAAATAATATGGTCTTTATTTCACTGTGATCCAGCTTTTCAAAACTGATAAGCTGGTCATTCACAGCGATTTTACTTGCATCTGGATTAGGTCTTTCAGGAAGAATTATGCTTAGCATTACTTTCTTTTGTGTTGCACCTACAGTGGCATAAATTTCATGCCAAAATGTTAAATAGATGTAATGGTTTAACATTTCGTCGTTTTGGTAAATTGCAGGATATACACCTTTCAATAAAGTAACTGCGTTATGTATTCGAATAAGTGTTCGTGGATTATGGATGTCAAAATATTCGGAGCATTTAATAAAAAAATCGTACTCGTCATTAGTGCTTTTTAAGTAACTTTCGGTTCTATCATAATCTTCATCCGTCTCATCAATAAAACCCGTAAAATCGAGAATTTCTTCAGGTGCATAATTTTTACTTGTTTCCAGGTTTATTTTTGGCAAAGGAGTAGGTGTTGCCTCGATGTTTCTTTTAACATTGGAATACAGCCTTGTATTGATAAATTGATTTCTATTTAATGAGGTTGGTTTATCTAATGTGATGGTAATTTGAAGGACTTTCCCTAAAAAATCCCTAGCCAAGTGTTTGGCATCTTCATTTGACAATCCCTGGCGCTGCTGTTTATAACGGGATGCTACTGCATCAAGTAATATATCAGGGGCTACGGCTAGTAATATGTTCACGTTAGGAAGATCGACAATAAGCTGTATAGCTTCAAGTGTCTCGATAATTTTCTTATCAGAGCAGCGATCCAAATCATCGATAGCCAATATATATTTGTGGTCCTTTTGAACTGCTATACCGCAGGCCTTTTTTAGTGCTTGCCAGAATGTCAAGGAGTGTGCCGACAGCAAGCAAAAAATTTGCTCTCGAATAGCATGACCAACACCTATATGTTCTTTAAAGTTTGGGCGCTTTGCTAACTCCTTTAGCTGTCCTGTAAAGGGATGTTTCAGATATGAAATTACAAGAGAGAACAGCGCAGGAAATAAGGTAGAAAGAGTTACAAGGAGACCGTATTTAAACTTATTTTCATTTATAAATTCAGGAAGAGTGAAACCAAAGCAGAGAGCGGTAAGCACTGCAATAAATGTAAATTCAATAAGTAACTCGGACTTAGATAGTAATAATCTTGCTTTAAAACTGAAAAAAATTTGCCCCACAATATTTTTCGTTTCATAGAGGTCGTTAACAATTTGATGGGCAATTGAAGCAGACATACTATTACTGTGTTCGGCTTGCCACGCATTAAACTCTATAAAATTTCTGTTTGGGTTTTGATTATATTTATCGCGCAGCATTTGAATAACAGAACTTTTACCACTACCCCAATGACCAAACAAAGCAATAATTAAATGGTCTTTTGTATCTCGCTCAATCAATCCTTTCAATATATTAACTAAACCCTTTCGGCCCAACAGATCAACCTTTGCCGGTTTATCTTCTAAGGGAGTAACTAGATCACCTGTTTTCGCAGTAGGTTTTTCACTATTCATACTACCATTTTTTTGGGCGGGTTCTTCAGTTCCATTTTCTTTATTAACCAACAACCCTATTTCTTGATTGAATAAATGTTGGTTTCCAGAAAAATCCCATATATACCCGTAGTCTGAATCGGGGCTGAGGCGCATTACACATGATATAGCCTGAAGAAACGCCCGCTCGCTGGAGAATTTTCGAAGTAAAACCACATCTGTCAAGTTGGGAAGATTTAGACCTATATAGAAATCAACTACGATTGCTATTGAGTAACTGTCATCAAATTTAAACTGATTTACTAATTCGTGAACAGAGGGTAGTTTTGAATGCAATAGAATTGGCCGAATTAATTCAGCAGCTTGAAAAACCTTATATATCACTTCCGCTTCAGATATGTTGTTGCAAACAACTAAAGCTTTTAATGAGGAGTTATTCGAAAGTTTTTCTATGAGTTCCTTGAGAAGCGAAGGTATACGCTCGAAGTCCATATGCTTCTGCATATCTAACTGCGTGCAAACTCTGTACTCTATTGGTCTTAAAATTCCTTGTGATATCGCATTAATATGCGAGTATTCAAAAATTGGCTCTCCTGCAAATTCGGTAACTTGCCGATTTCTTACGGAGGACAAAAATAATTGCTTGCTACGCGATAAAAAGATCGACGTTAAATGCTTTGCAAGAGTGTCAGAAATTCCAATATCAAAGACAACAACCAAACTGTATTCGTGATTGGAGCCAACGGCCTTATTCAAACTTTGATATGTCGTAATTTTTACAGGGAAATAATGTTTTTCGATGCTATCGCTTGATATAACTTCCGCAAAGTTATCTCCAAACTCATCTTTAAAGCTATGTGAGATCTGATGTGCGGTTTCGACTCTGTCCACTATCACCAAAGTAGGATGACTTGATGATAGTCTCCTCACAAGTTCAATGAGAACTCTGGCTTTTCCAGTTCCATTCGCTAACACAATGGAAGCTTTATTATTTTCCTTAAAATGTGATTCTACTTCTGATACGGCATGTTCTTGATAGTCTCGCAGAAGAAGTTCACTTGAGCTTGCCATGATTGTGTCTTCCTTTTAAAAATTTATCGTCAATAGCTGTGGGACTATTTGAGCTTAATGAGGTTTTGATTATGTTCTCAACTTCTTTTAGGTTTTGCTGTTGCATCATGCTCTACTTTAATTCTTTCCAAAAGCGTACTGCCGAATTCTCCCCCAAAACTAATTCCGGATCCTGCGCGCGCCACTTTGTAGTTAGTTCACCACGACAAAATTGTCTGGAACGACTTTGGACAACCGGAGGCTGGCCCGAAGGGCAAGCCGCATGGATGTGGTTTGCAAAGGCGTTGACCAAAATACTTGCTCCAGATACTAATTAGAGTGGTATTTAGATCGCTAACGAAAGAGCGTTCGGCTGCTGCTGCAAGTTGTAAAAATAGAGGGCTGTCACTTTGGCTTTGAGGCTGCGTATTATAGTGGAATACCGCTAGCGTTAATTCTGTCGGATTATTACCGATTTTAATTCATAAAAAACCCGCCAGTTGGCGGGTTTTTAACGTTTGCGTTCTTACTGAATGTATGCGGTTCTAATTGCAAACACTGCCTGTTACGGTGGGGATAGTTGCAGTTCCATTGGATTTGGTGCCCTGGAAGCCAAATTCAACTGATTGACCTGGTTGAATCGTTTTATTCCAGTCGTAATTTGTAGCGGTGTAAGGATTGTTTCCAGTCATTACGCCATTCCACACATTGGTAACTCGAGTCGCATCGGCGTAGCTCCAGCTGACACTCCAACCGTTGATCGCGCTCGAACTGGTGTTGGTGATTTTTATTGCTGCTGTAAATCCATTGCCCCAGTCGTTGTTGATGGAGTAGGTGCATTTGCCACTATTCGAAGCCCTGGAGGAGCTTGAAGCCGTTGATGTGCTCGAGCTTCTGGATGAAACAGAAAGGCTTGAACTTCTCGATGAACTGGACGAGCTAATTAAAGAACTACTTGAAGAGCTTGAGCTCACACTGCTCACACCGTATCGATCAATTTTATCCAACATAAGTTGCGCATAACGCTTGCCAAATTCGCGATAAGAAGCAGTGGTGAAATGATAGACATCCATTCCAGGTAATCCCATTGCTGAAACTACGTAGGCGTTGTTGATTAATCCTGGCAGCTTTCTCACTTCGGCATTGTGCCAATGACAGCAAGATCCATACTCTTGGTAAAGTAACTCACCCGCGAGAAAAGGGACATCGCCAATTCCAAGATCTTTTCGCAAATCTGTGACGATTTCTTTTACCTGATATTTCCAATTCGGGTCGCTGGTGTCACTTTCACCTTGATGAAAAATAATGCCTTTAATAACACCTGCTTGTTGGGCTTTTCTTGCCAGGTCGAGCAACCACGCATATCCACCGTTAAATTGTGTGGGTATGTTTTGATTATTGCGGCCTATTGGCGCTGATTTTTGATAAAGCTCAATCGGGGTACCGGATACGGCCGCTGGAACCAGGCCTATGGTCACGGCACTTGGCATTCCATCTGCCATGGTTTTTCCAAAATAATCACCAGGACCGAGGCCGCCATTGCATCGGTTGAGCGGTGGTGATGCGACATACCAATTACCATAAGTACGGCCCAGATTGCTGCAATTTAAATCAGCCATCACTTTTACACGCTGATTGGTGATGCGATCCTGGTATTCAATTGGCGCTGCTCCTTCCATGTTGGATTGGCCAAACATGAGATAGATGTGAAAATTTGGATCGGGTGCAGCTACGACTTTATTTGTCGCGATTAAAAACAAAGTCGAAAAAATCAACTTTCCGAATATGTTATTTTTATTGAGCATGGGGTACTCCTGATTTGTTAATGGGTGACATTATTTTTCGAACCTTTAACTTCAGCGTTCATGTGGATCTTGGCTGAGAAAATATTAAATAACTTGATTGAATCGCAGGAATAATTGACAACTGCAAAAAATTGAAGTTTTTTTGCTAAAAAGAGAGGGATTTATGATTGATTTGCAGAGACTGGCGATCGAAGCCAGATACTTTAAGAAATTAAAATCTGACTTTCGGATAAACCAAGCGCCAGAAGAGAATTAAGTTATTCATAATCTGGATGAGTAAATGTTAAAAAAGCCAATAAGTGGGGTTTTATTGGTACATCAATCATCCAAAAGCTGCGCATTTGCTTCTGGTTCCAAACGCGATGAGTTTGTGAAACAACGTACATCGAAGAACTAATCAAGTTGCGCTGACGCGTTAATAAAAAACCTCGATAGATTGCAACAATAATTGCTTGGGGATTCGCAACTGGAGTTAATCACAACAAACTATGGTTTGTTGTGACCCTTCGGGCTTCGGAGCTCTGCTCCTCGTTTCAAACGCTACGCGTTTGTGAACCAGACACTTCGAAGAATGAAGACGCAATTGCGCTGACGCGTTAATAAAAAAAGCCCCGATAGATTGCAACAATAATTGCTTGGGAGTTCGCAACTGGAGTTAATCACAACAAACTATGGTTTGTTGTGACCCTTCGGGCTT
>CBHTVU010000267.1:0-5327 GCA_966096785.1 uncultured Gammaproteobacteria bacterium
CAGCCGCAACGGATTCTGTATAACGCGCAAAATACCAGGCAATAAAAATTTCATCAGTCGCAAGACTTTTTCCAAAAATATCCTGCCAGCTGCCAGAGGTTTTATAGCCATGTGTGGCCCATAGTTTCTCAAGGCGCGGTTCCAGATGTTGTTTGTGATTCTCCAAATATTTTATAAGTTCAGCAGGTACAGGTGAATTAAATTGACGATTGGCTTCTGGGTGATAATCGCGTGCATCCGGCAACATGCCTATCTCGTTTTCAACTTGTACCATTAATACGGTGTGATCTTTTGCATCTATCTTTTTTAAATGTGAGAGCAAGGCACTGTAAGCATTTACGTCAGCTTGTAAATTATCGGAATCAAAGGGCGACAAAATTTCCTGATTAATTCCTGCCTGGTTTCTTGCCAACTCATATTTTTGTGGATTGTGTTTTACCCAGGAAGGTGTGTAGGTGGACATGCTATTTTTCCAGCTACCGAACCATAAAATCACCAGCTTCATTTGATGAGTGCGTGCATCCCTCAATAAATCGTCAACCAAGGTAAAATCGAACTTACCTTGTTCCGGTTCAATTAAATCCCAATAGACAGGTGCCAGCACCGTATTCAAATTCATGGTTTTTAATTTCGGCCACACAGAATTCATATACTCTGTGCTGGAGGCCGTGGAATTACCCAGCTCACCACCAAGAATAATAAAAGGCTCTCCAGCGACCATTAGTTGAGGTGCGGGCGTTACTTGAATATGGGGAATCTCATCGGCACACAACACTGGTGCCAATAACGTAGAAGCCAATGACAAAAAAAGTATCGCCACATTTTTCAGAAATAGTTTCATTTACACCGCCTGACCATACCCTTGACATTTATTCCAATTATTAGACACAGGTGTGTCACTTGTATACAAGACAGGAAAATAAATTACAAAACTTGATGGTTGCTCACTAAGTTTATTTGATCGACTGAGTTTCAGACTTCATTAACACTATGATCAGTGCAAGGATGGGGATATTTTTTGTGACAGGACCAAAAGGGTGTAACCAAAATTGTGGCGCTATAAACGAAATTAAAATGCTATAGGATGTAATCAACACCAGTTGCAGCGCGTAACACCATCTTAAGCGGTAGCCTGTTAATAGCCAGAGTCCAATGAGTGCATCCAGCATGCTTCCGCTATTGATGCAGATATCAGCAAAATCTCCCAAGATATTTTGCTGCGCTAATATTTGGTAACCCGTGTCTCTTGCCCACCAAAAAGATGTGGCTGCGGTAAATAGCCACAAAAAACTCAAGCTGATCCTGGCGATGAGTTCAATGTGGCTTGGCATTTTTATCATTACATAACGTCCAGCGGTTTAAATACCATCAACCAAACAATGATTAAAATTGCGGTAAAAGCGGGAATGCCCAAAGCCACCCAATACTTTAATGTTCGAAAAAATTTACTACTTAATTCACCGCTCGTTTCCGCTTCTATTGCCAATTTTTTCAAACGATATTGAAGAATAACAACGGGAAGCCAGCAGCAACCAATAAAGAAAAATAAACTAAATACCGCCATAAACCAGGGTGATTCAAAACTATATTGGAGCTTTTTCATCAGCAAGCTTCCCGTTATGAATTGCACAAGAATAGCGGGTGCGGTAAAAATCCAATCAGCCAATACTACGTGCCGGGCAGTAGCTACAATAACAGCAATGTTTTTTGTGCGCGTTGCCATCCACATAAAAAATGCTATGCCAGCCCCTGTCCCTACTAATACAAATGCAGACAATATGTGGATATATTTAAGCAGTAAATAATTATCCATTTTTAATTTCCTGATTGTTAATAAAAGTCTGGTAATAGATTCCCCAGTTCTTGGCATATTCATGAAAATCAGACAATGAATACAGTCCCAAACAAGGTGTTGCTCCCGGTGTAAAAGATTTACCGTCTATTAATTGTTGCGCAAGAATAATTGCAGAGAGTGTTGGTATGTAGGGACCAACGCCGTTTTTTGCGGTTAAACGCCATAAAATTTCTTTTGGCTTTTGTTGTTTATCCTCACCTTTTATAGAAATCAACATTCCACCAATATCTGAACCTAATCCAATAAACCAATTACTTGTTGAGACTATTGGTTTAACCAGAGGCGCCCAATTTTTTACAATTCCTGTTTTAGCGAGCCACGCCATGCTAACCATTCCCCAATGTAAAAATGCCAATTCAAGGCCTGCTTGAAAGTGAACTGTTTTAGCGGAGTAACGAGAGGGAAATAATTCCAAATCAGGAACATCTACATTGGCTAATAAGCGCTTGCCAATAAGTTCGCCGAAATCAATTTTGCGTGGAGACATCCAACCAAATTTATTTATCCATTCTCCATTTTCAAAAACGCTAATCTTGTGGCCGGTATAAGAAAGAATTGCTTTAACCGTTGCTTCACCACGCTCGGCACGATTACCCGGTGCTATAGCTATATCAATCACATCGATGCGTGAAAATTCTTGGGCAAAATGATCAATCACTGTTGAAGATAAACCTGGTACTGAACTTGCACCGCTTACGACTAATAAATTTTTTGCCTTGGCTTGCTCATTTAATTTTGTAATATCACTCACGTAGCGACGATCATCCGCCAAATCAATGTAGTGAGCACCTGTACTAATACACGCTTGAGGTACACGATAATCCTGACCCTGGAATGGGCCGCTGGTATGAATGACTAAAAATGGATTTAAGCTATTTAATTGTTGAGGAAAGTTTTCGCTAAAAATATCCAGAACAATGGGTGTGATATCTGAAGCCGCATCTCCTGATTTTAATTTCTCACAAAGTTGAGCTGCCTTTTCCTGGCTGCGTCCAGCGATCAGCAAATTGACATTAGATTGCTTTGCAAGTGTTTCGCAAATACGTTTACCGAAATTGCCATAACCACCCAAAACTAACACGCATTTCTTCATTCACGACTTTCCTTAATAGTTACTATTTTTATACGCTGAATTGAAATTACTCAACGCGGCCAACACGCAATGCGAGTGGCCAGGTTAATTTTCGCTTGATATTGGGATTTTGCCAGGCATTGGCTAAATCATGTCTAAATTTAGCAATGTGTGGTTCTCCGCCAGCAGCTTCAAATGCTTTAAAGGCGGACCAGGTAGTGAAGTAACCAAAGAGTTGATGAAAATCCCATTCCGCAATCATTGGTGGAGGGCAGAACTCAATTTCATTAAACGGAAATGAGAGGGTTTTGTACCCGGATTCCACCAGTCTGCGTTCCGGTGGCCAATATTGATCGATTGTTTCGCCGTAGAACTTTTGTATAAGCTCGTTAATTCTTCCATCTTCCAGAATGGAATTTTGATAAGTGATAAGTGCAATTACACCCTGTGGTTTTAAAACGCGTTTGGTTTCCGCATAAAATTTTTCCAGATCAAGCCAATGAGCCGCCTGCGCAACGGTAATAATATCTATGGAATTATCTGGCAAAGGTATTTGCTCCGCAGGAGCAACTTTGTATTGAACCTTGGGATGTAAATTTGCGTTCTCAATTTGCTTGCTACTGGCGTCAGTCGCTATCACATTTTCAAAGTACTCTGCGAGCAGCACAGAAAATTGGCCAGACCCGCAACCACAATCCAGCGCGGTCTTTTTTTCCTGACATAAATTCGCCAGTTGTTCTGCCAACATCAACGGATAAGTCGGTCTGTAGTTAGCGTAGGAATCAGACTTGGTAGAAAAATAATCTTTAAAGTCAGCCATATATTTCACCTTCACGTGTCTAAACGTGCGAGTAGCTTAGTATTATCAATAGATAACAACAAGTCGTATTTAAAATGAGAAATTCTTATATTTACGATTCTTGAGTTGGTGTAATCCACCAGCTCAAGTAATATCATTTCAAGTGCATTTTTGTGAAAAGTAACTTGATAGGTGTGAGTATGTGTAGTTGTCTTCGTTGTCGAGTAAAAAAATTATTTGTATTGCTAGCTTCTTTTTTGCCTTGGGCCTCATGTGCACAGGCACACGAATTTAAGGTTCATAAAAATATTGTTTGGGCATCACCTAAAGACGTAAAGCTCACAGCGGATATTTATGTGCCTGCAACGGGTAAAAGCAAATATCCTGTGCTCGTTATTTATCACGGCGGTGGCTGGCTGATAAACAATAATTCCATAATGACCTCAATGGCAGAATATATTGCCTCTCATGGTGAATTTGTTGTCGCCAATATGAATTATCGGCTTTTACCGGATAATCAAAATACCACCACCATGAATGAAATTGTTGAGGATGCATTGGGTGGAGTCTTATGGATTAAAGATAATATCGCGCACTACGGCGGGGACCCAAAACGTATTGCCGTCACGGGCGACAGTGCTGGTGGACATCTCGCCAGTATGATCTTACTTAGCGGCAGAAATTTGAAAAGCGATGGCTTCGGTGGTGGCAGCTTAGAGTTCAGGCCTACTTATTTGCCTAAAGGTAAAACTGCCGAACAAATTGCAAAAAAAGATGGATTGAAAGTACAAGCAGCCGTGATTAGTTACGGAGCTTTTGATTTGTATAATTCCGCACTCAATAATTTTGAAAAACCAAGCAACAATTTTTGGTCTATCGCGAAAGCAGAGGCGCGCGGAATGTTCGGCAATACTATTAATCCCAATGACAACGCGGATTACTATAAAGCTGTTTCGCCTTTGTATAATGTTCCCGAGGCTTCTGAATATAAATTACCGCCACAATTTGTTCACGTTGGAAGTAATGATAAAAGCACAACACCCGTTGCTGTAAAAAAATATGTAGATAAATTGGAAGAAGTTGGTCAGCCGGTAGAATTTAAAATATACGAAGGCAAACAGCATGCGTTTTTAGACAGTGGATGCAGTGACTATTTTAAAACCTGCTTTGAGAAAGTTGCACCGGACGCGCTGGTTGATATTATTCGTTTTCTGGAAAAGTCATTTAAATAGATGTTCCGCTAATAAAAAAGACGACATAAAGTCGTCTTTTTTATTTTAGTAACTTCGTAAACAGTTGCCAATTCAATTTGAGCCAAGAAAATCCTTTAATCTGTTTTTAAGTCGGTCAATAGCCAAGGGATGATTTAAAAATTCCGTGATACTCATTAATTGCCAATGCTGGCCTTCCTCACTAAAAACAATCGCATCAACTTCTTCTTGTTTTCCATTCGCAACAAAAAAATAGGAATTACCGGTATTGTTAAAGTTCACACCTATTTTCTTATAAATCAAACGCGATTCATCCAGCTTAATAGCAAACTCCTCTTCCAGTTCCCGCAATACACATTGCTCAGGCGTCTCATCACCCTCACGCATACC
>CBHTVU010000268.1:0-5280 GCA_966096785.1 uncultured Gammaproteobacteria bacterium
TGTTTTTCACATAGTCGGCGTGGCCTGGGCAGTCTACGTGTGCGTAGTGACGCACTGGTGAGTCGTATTCAACGTGTGATGTGTTGATGGTAATACCGCGCTCACGCTCTTCTGGTGCGTTGTCGATACCATCAAATGCGATCGCTTTACCGCCCCATGCTTCAGCACATACGCGTGTCAATGCCGCCGTCAGCGTGGTTTTACCATGGTCTACGTGACCAATCGTGCCCACATTGACGTGGGGCTTGTTACGTTCAAACTTTTCCTTCGCCATTGCGAGTCACTCCTCAAGAGATTGATTTAAAAATTAATACAGACAAAAAAAGCCGCAAAGGTTATCCCTCGCAGCAGATATGGAGCTTTTGAGCAGATTCGAACTGCCGACCTCACCCTTACCAAGGGTGTGCTCTACCAACTGAGCTACAAAAGCATTTACTTTAGCGATCTCCACATATATCCGCAGGTATATATGGAGCGGGTAGCGGGAATCGAACCCGCGCCATCAGCTTGGAAGGCTGAGGTTCTACCATTGAACCATACCCGCTAAACGCCGCTAGCTCAGCGAAACCTAGCTACTATTTCTACCACTTGATTTTTTATTAAAACCAAACAGACATGAATATGGTGCAGGGGGATGGATTCGAACCATCGAAGCTCGCGCGTCAGATTTACAGTCTGATCCCTTTGGCCGCTCGGGAACCCCTGCAGATGCAATTGCTTGCACTACGTCACTCTAGACAAACTGTAAAATGGAGCTGGCGAGAGGAATTGAACCCCCGACCGGCTGATTACAAGTCAGCTGCTCTACCTACTGAGCTACGCCAGCCTTTTCACAACCACCGTCTAACGTGGAGCGCGAATATTAGAGAAACTTTTATCACTGCGCAACACCCAAACAATAATTTTGTCTTCTTTCTATAGCTTTTTCTTCTTTCAAAAGCCCAAGCCATTTTTCTTCGCTTATTTTTTGGCCAGATTTTTCATGAACCTCAACCCAAGTTTCATTATGACTCTTAGGAATCTCTTTTATTTCAGCGGCATAGCCTTGTGCTCGTATTTGTTCAGCCTTTGCAGAAGCCTCCACTTCAGTTGAGAATTGTCCAAAGGATATTCCGTTAGCGAGCTCTCCACTCGGAATTATGTAACTGTCGATTGCCTTGGACTGCTGAATTTCGCTGAGACGGCGCAAAGCTTCTTTTTCAGACATCTCCGGCTTTAGATAAACCCAATAATTTTTCCCGTCCGCTATTTCTATCTGTTTTACTGAAGATAAGACTTCAAGTGATGCAAGCCTTTCAACCAAATACTCAGCATGCAAAAGCTCCGCAAATGGACCAACCAGCTCGCACTTTTCTCCGTCAGCTGGAGGTGAGGTCGATATCGGAATATTCTTTTTAACCTCAGTATTTTTATGCTTAGCTTTTGACTCGCGCTCTTTCAATGTCTGCAGATTGCCGAGATTCTTATACTCAGCAACAGTGGACCGCTTACTACTTACCGCATCCGATTTACTTAAAAATTGAACCAGAAAAAAAGCCAGGTTGCCAACCAGCAACACCATGAAGATCAGTTTCATTACTCAAGCCCCTTAGAATTTTGTGAGCTGGAAAGCCCTATTTGCAATCCGTCCAACACCAGATCTTCGTGATATACGCCTTCTTTCATCATAGACACCAACCACTCTCCGTCACCACCAGTCATTAGCAAACTCGCACTCTTATGCTCATAGTTACGCAATACAGTTTTTGCATGATCTACCAAGCCACTAATCATGGCCAGCTCAGCTGACTTTATAGCTGCGACCGTGTTGCGACCGGGGAAATCATTTTCGGGATAGCCAATTTGGCTAAGTTTTATTGCACTAGTCTTCAAACTAAGAGCATCTCGCATCAACCTTAGCCCAGGCGCTATATAACCGCCCAAGTGCTCACCTTGAGATGTGACCAAATCAACAGTTATAGCGCTGCCGCAATCTACGATAATACACGCGGATGCAGTTTTAGCCGTGGCAGCCAAAATTGCAAGCCAGCGATCAACGCCCAACTTTTCAGGCTGTTGATAACCGTTCACTACTCCACCATGGTAAGGCTCACTGACAGCGAACTCAGGATTTACACCCAAATAAGTTATAGACCAGGATGCCAATTTTTTTGCGTAATCGTCACCCAATACAGAACCAATCAATACTCTTATTATTCCCGCACGAGCAAGCTCTTCACTGGTAGATTGATTGAACCCCTCGAGAGTTAAAAATGCACCGCGCATGAAAATTCGCTCACCAACCCGGATTCGCCATTTCACGCGAGTATTTCCGCAGTCCATTTCCAGAATCACGGTTCCGGCCTCAAAGAAACCTCACCGCCATGAAAAGTTTCTATGCCATGCTCGGTTGCCACTAGAAGCCCTCCAGAGTCGCTAACACCACATACAATGCCAGACGTTTGTGAGACACCAGCCTGTAAATTGATACGTTGGTTCAAATGAGCATTAAGAACTTCCCATTTGGTTTTATAATGCTTGAATCCTACTGTTTCATAGCTTTCTAACATTGGGATAATGTAATTAAGTAACGCTATAACGCTTTCGTTTCGGCCTGGCAGGATAGGCAACATTTCCTCAAGCGCCACCCAAGGCTGATCAATGGCTTTCATCATAGCGGGCTGAGTTTTTAGGTTGAGGCCGAGACCTATTACGACATGGCACCTACCCGAGGGGTCTCCTGCTGCTTCTATAAGAACACCGCCCAGCTTACGGTTCCGCCAAAAAATATCGTTGGGCCACTTCAATTTAATATCTGCCACACCCAAATCAGCAAGCGCATCCGCAACAACAACACCTACCGCCAAGCTCAAACCTTCTAAAGATCCAAATCCGGTATCCACGCTAACACGCAGAGACATATAAATATTTTGTGCGAATGGGCTTATCCATTGCCTGCCGCGCCTGCCACGACCGGCCGTTTGGCATTCCGAAATGCAAACTGAAATTCCTTGAAGCGATTCCTGGCGCATTAGCCAAGTATTGGTGGAATCGAGCATTTCAAAAACTCTAAACCGACCTACTACATCATTGACTTTCGGTAGCAGACCCGCGCGGATGTATTCCTCATTCAACAAATCAAGACCTCCTGGTAAACAGTAGCCCTTACCAGGCTGAGATTGTAGCTCTAAACCCAAAGGCTCCAATTTTGCTAGCTGTTTCCATATGGCAGTTCGACTAACATTAAGTACACCCGCCAATTCCTGACCGGAGTGCAATTGGCCATCCGCCAAAAGCCGAAGTAAAGAAATGGGTGGTAGATGGATGTCTGCAGCTGACTCAGTCATGGCCTGAATCCAAATAGAGATATTCCCTTGTATAGCGCTGACCAAGACTTGTGAGCACTTCATAGCCCAAAGACTTGTTTTCAGAACTTAGTTTGTCCAAGGTTAGGTTGCTATTGATGACTTCTATGTAGTGTGGAAATGCATCAGGGCTAGCTGAAATATCAAATACGCAACTGTCCATCGAGATACGTCCCACAGCACGGACTTCAAGACCCTCTATCTGCCCAATCGGATTCAGCCCCAATGTACGATGAATTCCATCTGCGTACCCCCCCGCCACTACAGCCAAACGAGCATTCGCCTCGGCTTGACCAACAGCCCCGTATCCCACGCTAGTTGTTGCTGCCAGTTCACGAACCTGAAGCACTGGCAATTTAAGACTGATCGTAGGTTTTAGGGGATTTTCCTGGTCACGCTGCGGATTGATTCCATAAAGAGCTGCGCCAATACGGACCATATCAAAATGATATTCAGAACCAAGAAAAACCCCTGAGGAGTTAGCAAGACTGAGTTTTATATTGGGGAAGTGTGACTTAAACTTTGAAGCAGCCGTACGGAACCGCGTCAATTGGATGCTATTAAGCGGATGATTAGGTTCATCTGCACAAGCCAAATGACTCATAAATAAAATTGGATTTAATAATGGGTGTTGTACTATTTTCTGGAAAAAATTATCCAGGTCATTTAGGGACATGCCTAATCTTGTCATTCCTGTATCTAATTTGAGGGCACATGGAAGGGCTGATTTTTGAATATCACAAAAATCCAACCAGCGCGATACCGCCCTTAGAGAATACAATACCGGAATCAATTTGAAGTCGACGAAAAGCGACTCCGCACCCTCTTTAAGCCCACCTAACACGTACAAAATGGCATCTTCAGGCAAAATTGCTCGCAACTCCAAAGCCTCATCCAAGGTTACGACGAAGAAACTTCTACAACCACAACGGTATAAAGAGCTGGCGACCTTCGAAGCGCCTACGCCGTAGGCATTGGCTTTAACCACTGCAGCGCATTCAGCGTTGGCAGCCAATGAAGACGTGACAAAAAGCCAGTTGAATTGAATAGCCGAAAGATTGATGGAGAGGATACCGCTGGAGGACATCATAGACTGGAGCCACATCACTAAAAGCTGCATAGTATTCAGTTAGATAGTGTAAATCCAGCAGATTGCTCTGAAAGCACAAGATGCGATGAATCAATTACCATATAAAAAAAGGGAGCTGCAAGCAGACTCCCTGACGATTGGGGTAAACCTGGATCATCCTGATCAACGGTTACCCGATTCCTCACACTCCTTCGCTGGGCTTCGTCCTGAATCCCTTGTCCCTCACCGCAACATCCTGTTGCGATTACGTCCATGCGTTGCCCATTTTAAAGAAATGGCGTTGAGGCGATAGTCGCCAAAATCTACATTTGATGTAGGAGATTCGCCTCAGTGCTTGCCAGTCATAACGGAATTAAAATAAATAAATGCGAAGAATTGGAAATAAGTGATAGGGAGCAAAGAGATTAATCGAGTAATCTGTAGTGATTTATTGTAGAGTTTTATTGCTGTAGATAAAAGGAAAAACCCCCTGCAGTTGAAACTACAGGGGGTTTTAGGATTAAGAGCTTGACGATGACCTACTCTCACATGGGGAAACCCCACACTACCATCGGCGCTACGTCGTTTCACTTCTGAGTTCGGGATGGGATCAGGTGGTTCCAACGTGCTATGGTCGTCAAGCAATTCTGGATGAGTTTTCTGGTCTTAAGCAGCGATTGCGGCGGCCAGGATTACTCAAATAGGGCGGTGGATGTAAAATTTACTATCTAGTTAATGCTATCTAGCTTGCTGAGCTATGTATTGATTGCTTTGTGTATCGGACAAGTCCGTCGTTCATTTGTGTTTCCGCGCATCATGTTTTGAAGCGTTTCATCATACACAGTCGATTCTGTTATATGGTCAAGC
>CBHTVU010000269.1:0-5235 GCA_966096785.1 uncultured Gammaproteobacteria bacterium
TGGGTGTGCGTGAATTGTCAGCGCAATATCTTCAACGCTCGCATTAAACTCCAGCGCTAGCGTCAATTCTCCTAATAATTCTCCGGCGTGAACACCAACTAATCCAGCGCCGAGCAAACGATCAGTAACAGGGTCATAAATTAATTTCGTTTTACCTTCGCTGCGATCTGCACTCAATGCGCGACCGCTTGCAGTCCAGGGATAAACAGCAGTTTTGTAATTGATTCCCTTTTGTTTGGCTTCTTTTTCAGTTAAACCAACCCAGGCGATTTCAGGATTGGTGTAGGCAATGGATGGAATTGCGAGCGGCGCGAATTCGTGTTTGTGACCGGCAATAACTTCCGCAGCGGCATGGCCTTCGTGGCTGGCTTTGTGGGCTAGCATGGGTTGGCCGACTATATCGCCAATCGCAAAAATATGCGGCACATTGGTTTGAAGATATTTATCGACATTTATAAAGCCACGCTCATCAACATTCACGCCAGCTTTTTCCGCAGCGATTTTTTTGCCATTGGGTGTGCGGCCTACGGCTACTAACACTGCATCGAAAGCACGCTCGTCAGTGGCTGTATTAAATTTAACGTAGATCGCATCCGGCTTCGCAGTCACGGCTTCTACTTTAGTTGAAAGCAGTAATTCGAATTTGTCTTTGTTGTAACGTGTGAAAACAGTAACAAGGTCTGTGTCCGCTGCGGGAATAAGTTGATCCGCAAACTCCACGACTGTGACTTTAGTGCCCAGTGCTTCATAAACCGTTGCCATCTCCAGTCCGATAATCCCACCGCCAATGACCAGTAAACGCTCGGGGACAGACTTCAGTTCAAGTGCTCCGGTCGAATCAAAAATGCGGGGGTCCTCTGGAATAAACGGGAGTTTTACGCTGCTAGAGCCAGCAGCGATAATCGCGTGGTCGAATTCAATAAGAGTTTGTTCGTTGCCGGTGACGACCTGTAGATGGCGATCATCTGCAAAAGTACCGTAGCCCTGAACTATCTGTACTTTGCGAGCCTTGGCCATGCTTGTCACTCCGCCGACCAGTTTGCTAACAACGGATTCTTTGTAGACGCGCACTTTGTCCAGATCATAATTTACTGAGCCAAAGGTGATCCCCAAATTATCCGCATGTTTTGATTCATTGATAACTTCCGCCACATGCAATAAAGCCTTTGAGGGAATGCATCCAACATTTAGACATACGCCGCCCGGCGTCGAATATTGCTCGACCATAATGACATCCAGCCCCAAATCCGCCGCGCGAAACGCTGCAGAGTAACCACCTGGCCCGCTACCGAGAACGACAAGCTGGGTTTTAATATTGGTTGGCATAGCGATTCTCCTGAAATGTGTTTGCCTATCTAGTGATAGGCAAACTATTCGCGATTTGAATTTATGTCAAGCCTATCTATCACTAGATAGGTGAATTCGGTTGAGCTAATATGAAAACAGGCCTCAACCTTACAATGAATTTATGACTACTGATACCCGCGAAAAAATTATCGAACTCGCCCAGGAAGCCATAGCCACCCGTGGCTATTCGGCGTTTAGCTTTCGCGAGTTGGCGACCGAGCTGGGGATCAAGAGTGCGAGCATCCACTATCACTTTCCCACCAAAACCCATTTGGGCGTCGAGGTTGCACGTACCTATCGCAGCCAATTGCAACAAGCACTAGAGAATATTGAAAACGGCTATCCGAATGATCCTAAAAAAGCGATTGAAAGTTTAATTGCAGTCTTTCGTTATGAAGCGCGTACCAGTCAGCGCATGACAGTTTGCACCATGTTATCGGCTGAAATTAAAAATTTGCCGTCTGAAATCCAGAGTGAAATGAAAAGCTTTTACGAGTTGAATATTAATTTTATCGAGCGACAATTTAAAAAGCTTGGCCACGAAAATTCGCGCGAAAAAGCGAGTCAAATTTTCGCGTTGCTCCAAGGCGGATTAATGGGTGCCAAAGGCCAGAATGATCCAGCCTACTTTGATGTGGTGGTTAAGGCAGCGCAGCTGCTGTTACACAATTAGTTATTTTCTCCATGCTTGATGTTGCTGATAAGAGGTTAAACGCGCTTTAGCATCTTCAAGCTTGATATCAAGCTCTTCTGCAAAATTTAAAGCGAATGTTTGGGCGCTAATCGCATCATCAAATTTTCCATTTGCTGCCTGTGCCGCAGCGAGTGTTTCGTAAGCGGTGATTTGATCCAAATAATTACTGTAGGTTTCAGTGATTAATTGCAGTGCTTTTGGAGGATTAAAAAACTCAGCTTCTTTTTCCGTCGCCAATATCCATGCTAGCTTTACTTTGGATTTTGTATGCTGCTGTTCGGCCGCTTGTTGTAAAAAATCAACGGCTTTTCTTTTGTTTAAGTCAACCAGTTTTCCGTCATATAGTAACGAGGCTGCCAAGTATAAGCTGCTACTATCCGTTGAGTTTTCTACTGCCAATAACCAATTACTCGCTTTTTTTCGATCTTGCTCAAAATTTTTGCCATAGATAATATTAAATGCAATGGCGAGTTGCGCTTTGGAGTGCCCCATTTGTGCAGCGCTTAGCATTAAAAGTTTTTTATGTTGCTGCATTTTTTTTGAAGCATCAAAATCGTTGATTTTAATTGCATGCTGATACAAATTTTCAGGGTTTGCCCAATCAATTTCAGGTGTAAACCCTTCGCGAATTTCTTCATTGACTTCATCTGTTAGTTGTTTTGCTCTGCCCATTGCCACCTGTATCAAATTATATTTGAGGCCGTAGACCCATATAGGCTGTCCATCCAATCGTTGTGGAGATTTCCTCAGGCTCGCTAAATAATTTATCAGTTTGTTAGAGTCTTTAACTCCCTCTCCATCCAATATGGTGTAGTTATGAATGTAGCCTTGAGGATCTACATCGTACTCCAATTCATATTTCGCAAATTGTTGAGAAATAGCTGAGCGTGGCGGCTGAGGTATGGATTTGAAATGAGCATAGGTGAGTTCGGCTTTTTCTTTTGAGTATTTTGGATATAAAGTTGAACTAAGCGTTTGATTGCTGAGTGTAGACATCAATTCCTTTAATTTGATATTTGCATCTATTTTTTGTTGTTCGTTCATTTTAGAAAACATAGCATCTTTTATTCGAACACTGCTTGTGTTGTTATCTTCTGCAGACAATGCTGTCCACGCGTAAGCATCAATTATATTTTTCGTAACACCTTCGCCTTGAAAATACATGATGCCAATTTTCAATTGTGAGTCTTTATGACCGAGTGCTGCGGTTCGTTGAAATTCGATCATTGCTTCCGGGAATTTCTTTTCGTTGTAATTTTTCAAGGCGCTTGAGTAATCAGCTTGTGCTTTGGTTGAGATAACGAAAGTAATTAAGAAAATTACTTTTAAGTATTTGTCCATAGTCTTTCCTTTTTATTAGAGCGGGAGTGATTAGTTAATTTAAGAATTATTTGGGTTGAAGAATATTTTCTTGAAACTGTTGTACGCCCTCCGGAATAATAATTTCATCAAGTTTGCTTTTTACCCAAACATGGATTTGAGGTAAGAAAACGAAATCTCCTAAAATCCATTCTTGCATAACACCAATAATGCCTGGAAAACCCTCAGATTGATCAAATAGGACTGTTCCGCATTTAACGCAATAATCGCGAGAGGTGGCCTTGCCAGACTCTGCGATAAATGAATGCTGGCCGAGATCGCCAGATATTTCGACGTGCTTACGTTTGAAAAATACCAGGCCAGCAAATGGCAGACCGGTGGCAATTTGACAATCTTTGCAGTGACAAACGAATTGAATCAGTGGTTGACTAGTTGCAGTAAATTGAACGGCACCGCATTTGCAACGCGCTTTAATATGCTCACTCATATGAAAAGTCCCCTCGCAAAATTTTGATCTGAAATTTCATCGGTTCACATGCTGTTGATTCGACAAAGCTGGAAACTTAATCTTTTTCCTTCCGTAGCACGGCGTAATAAAACCCGTCGTGTCCTTTTGTTGACGGCAACAACTGCCTTCCAAAGACTTGTGCAACTCCCCAATCAACTTCCAACGTTTCAACCGTCGCTTGCGATTGTCGATCAATAAAGGTCTCAATAATCCGCGTATTTTCTTTGGGCATAATTGAGCAGGTTGCGTACACCAGGATTCCGTCGGGTTTTAGCAGCGACCAGAGGTTTTTGATAAGGCGGGCTTGTAGCTCGTTGAGCTTGTCGATTTCTTCGGGGCTGCGCAATACCTTGATGTCAGGATGGCGACGGATAATTCCGGTAGCGGAGCAAGGCGCGTCTAGCAGGATACGGTCAAATTTCTCGCCGTCCCACCAATCGGTTTTAGTGGCGTCGCCGCAGATAATTTTTGCATCAAGGTTCATGCGTGCGAGATTTTCGCGTACTCGTCCTAATCTGCGTTCCTCTACATCCAACGCGGTCACTATAAGGCTTGGTTCAAGTTCCAGCATATGCCCGGTTTTACCACCGGGCGCACAGCAGGCGTCCAAAACTCGCAATCCTGGAGCGAGTTGTAGCAAGTCGGCGCTGAGTTGTGCGGCTTCATCTTGTACGCTCACCAAACCTTCGGAAAACAGCGGTAGCTTGCGCGGATCGCAGGCTTTTTCCAGCGTTATACCGTAGGGGCTGAAAGAGGTAATAGTTGCGCTTAGGTCCAGATCTTTTAAAAGCGCCAGATAGTCGTTACGACTGATTTTTTTTGTATTGATGCGCAGGGTAAACGGCGGATGCTCATTATTGGCTAGAACAATTTGATCCATTTGCTCCGGCCAATTTTTGCGTAAAACGCCTTCCATCCATGCGGGATGATTGGATTGAAATGCGAAATTTTGAGCAAGCAATTTGTCTAATCTCGGCTGCTCGCGTTGAAACTTGCGAAGCACACCGTTAACCAGATTTGTCGCCCAGGGCTTTTTGAAAAAGCGTGTTACTTCTACGGTTTCGCCGAGTGCCGCGTGATCGGGAATTCGCGTATGCAGTAATTGGTAGAGGCCGAGCAAAAGCAGGGCTTGGATATCGCTATCTTTAGCGCGTAGAGGTTTATCTACCAAACACTCTACATAGGCAGACAGTTGCGGGTAAAACCGGCAAGTTCCAAAGCATAGCTCCTGCAATAAAGGTCGATCCTGCTCGGGGACCTTAGGTTGAATGGCAGGCAGAAGGCTGGATAGTGAGCCTTTGCTTTGAAGTATTTGAGCGAGAACTTGCGCGGCGGCGGCGCGAACGCTAATCAATGTGGTTGCTCC
>CBHTVU010000270.1:0-5209 GCA_966096785.1 uncultured Gammaproteobacteria bacterium
CGACTTGCACCGCAGAGGACATCAGTCATGGTCGGGACGATCACCCGAGTCTGCTCCGCCATACCATTCGGGTAGATTTCTTTATCATTGGGGCAGAACAGGTAATCACAATTGGCGGCTTCCAATTTGGCGGAATCCGCAGTTAGAGTGCGCGGGTATTTATCCCAATCTTCATTCAAACCGAATTGCAGCGGGTTCACGAAGATGCTCGTAACTACCACATCGCAATTGCGCTGGGCAATTTTAACCAACTCGATATGGGCGTCATGCAAATTGCCCATAGTCGGCACAAAGCCTATACGTTTTCCTGCCTTGCGCTCCAGCGCCAAAGCATCACGAAGCGACTGAATATGATGAAAAACCTGCATCTGAAGACCTTTCAGAGAGTATCAAAACGGGCGCGGATCATACACGTTTGCCGAACCCAAGTACATTTCAATTGATCGAATTTTAGCCTGACAACCACTCCAGTCAATCCAGGCCTGCAATGACATTTGTAAACAAAATGGCTCATAAAAAAACACTCGTCTTGACTAATACAATTTTTCGCCAATAATACCTGCCTAGGCAAACATTGTTTTAGCAGATATTGCCGAGGCAATATTTGACAAAGCAACTTCTATTGAAGGCATTACATATGGTGCAACACTACGACCCCTATAACTTCAGCCCTAAAAATAGCCTTGGCTATTTACTGAAAACCAATCACATGCTTATGCACGAATGTGCAGACCGCGTTCTCGCCAACCACGATATGAGCTTCGTTCAGTGGCTCGCATTGGTAAAACTTAAAGAAGGTTTAGCGGAAACTGCAAGTGACCTTTGCCGAACCTTATCCCACGATAACGGTGCTGTTACACGCATGGTTGATCTGCTGGAAAGCCGCGGTTTTGTTGAGCGTGAGCGTAGCCAGGAAGATCGCCGCGTGGTCAAACTGCGCGCTACAGATGCTGGCGTTGCCAAGCTTGCGGAGCTCACACCCCCACTTATCCAAAATCTGAATGAAGCACTTGAACCACTCAGCGTGGAAGAGTTTGCAGAACTCAATCGTCTGCTACTAAAACTAAAAACCTGCTTTGAACAAACTGCTGAAAACGCAAAGGAACCCGCATGAAACTCATTTACCCCCGCTTCTGGCTAGCCTTGGGTGCGACAGTTCTATTGGCAGGCTGCGTATCCCCGCCAAAAGAAGAAACACGCATTGTGCAGTTAGAGCCCCAAAACCTCGGCCTTAGCCAAAACTCATCACCCCGCGTTGCCGAAAGCTGGTGGAAGGTATTTGGTGATGACCAACTCAACCAATTGATTGATGACGCCCTCGCAAACAGCCCGAGTCTCGATGAAGCCTTGATTCGTGTGCGCGGCGCACAGGCGCAAGCGATTGCTGCAGGTGCCAAACTTCGGCCGGGTTTTGCTCTGGACGCCGACGAAACCTACCAGCGCTTATCTGAAAATTACATCTATCCACCCAAAGAAGCCGGCCTGGATGTCTCAGGTGGCGATATGGCCTGGATGGGACAAGCTACCTTAGGGTTGTCATGGGATCTGGATTTTTGGGGTCAGCATAAAGAGCTATTTAAACAAGCGAACAATAAAGTTGTTGCTGCTGAATTGGATAGAGCTACTGCTCGCCTGGCCTTGTCCGGCGCCCTGGCTCAATCCTATGTAGATTTGTATCGAGCCCATGCGTTGGCCGATATAGCCACTCAAAACGAACAACAGCGTGAGACTTTATTGAAGCTTACAAAAAGCAGAGTCAACGCTGGCCTGGATACTCAGCTCGAATTAAAACTCGCGGAAGCGGCCTTACCACAAGCGAGAACAGCTCGTCTGCAAGCCGAAATTCAACGCGATCTGGCCGTACACAACCTTGCCGCTCTTTCAGGCCACGGTGCAGTTGCCTATGAAAATATCCATCGCCCGCACATAACGCCCGATGCAACCTTGCCTTTGCCCACCGAATTGACGCTAGATCTACTTTCACGTCGTCCGGATATCCTTGCCGCAAAAGCGCGAGTTGAAGCGGCAACAGCCGGTCGCGCTGCAGCTAAAGCGGCGTTTTATCCTGATATCAATTTAAAAGCGTTTGTGGGTTTGCAAGCGGTCGGGCTTGATAAATTAGTGGATTCCGGCAGCACCATTTACGGCGCTGGTCCTGCATTGCACTTGCCAATTTTCGACTCGCAGCGATTAAAAGCGGGGTACATAGGGGCGACTGCTGAATTGGATAGCGCTGTAGCCAGCTATAACGAAACAATACTCAAGTCCATTCGCGATGTCTCCGACCAGCTTAGCCGTTTGGACTCGCTCAAGCGCCAACTGGTTGAAGTTAATCAAACTGCGTCTGCTACCGAAGCTGCGTACAACTTGGCGCAGAACCGTTACAAGGCAGGTTTGAGTTCGCAATTAGTCGTGCTGAGTGCCGAGACGCAATTGCTCAACACCCGGCGCGATCTGGTTTCACTGCAAACCCAATTACTGATTACTCGCGTTACGCTCCTGCTGAATTTCGGCGGCAGTTTTGACCCGACTTCCAACACGTTAACCTCCAATAACCTTACCTCGAAAGCTGTGTCCGCTCAGGGAGCTCAACATGAATAATCCTGCAACTAATGACTCTGCCGATTCAACATCGAACGGAAAACGCAACCAACGCTTATTTATCGTCGGCGCGGCAGCCGTAATCGGCGTAATCGCCTACACAGCCTATTACTTTCTGCATTCACAATATTTTGAAGAAACCGATGATGCCTATGTGGCTTCAGACATGGTTCAAATAAATAGCGAAGCATCCGGCACAGTAATTTCAGTTGGAGTTGATAACACTCAACAGGTAACCCGCGGACAAACCTTAATTGAACTCGACCCCGCCGATGCGCAAATTGCAGTAGCCGCAGCCGAAGCAGAACTCGCACGCACAGTACGCAACGTGCGTGGGCTTTTTTCTAAATCTAGCGGTTTGAAATCTGTAATTAATGCTCGCCAAATTGCATTGCAAAGCGCTCGTAACGATTTGCAACGCCGCATGAAAGTCGCGGCTGAAGGTGGCGTCTCCGCAGAAGAGTTACAGCACTCCAAAGATCAGGTTGCGCAGCTTGAAGCCGCCCTGGCAACCAGCACAGAAGAGTTGGAAACGAATAATGCGCAGGTGGAAAACACAACTATCGCAAACCACCCCCAGGTTTTAGCGGCGGCAGCTAGCTTGCGCCAAGCTTCACTCGCGTTAAAACGTACGAAAATTGTGGCTCCTGTTGGTGGTGCGGTTGCGCGTCGCAATGTAGAAATTGGTAGCCGGATCGCAGCGGGCACTCCTTTGCTCGCGGTTGTTCCACTCGAAAACGCATGGGTAGATGCAAACTTTAAAGAAGTTCAGCTGGAGCACATGCGCGTTGGCCAACCTGTTGAAGTTCACTCGGATATGTACGGTAAAGATGTCACTTACCACGGAAAAATTGCAGGTTTGGGAGCAGGTAGCGGCGCCGCCTTTGCACTCCTCCCACCGCAAAACGCATCGGGCAACTGGATCAAGATTGTTCAACGCGTTCCCGTGCGCATTGCTCTCGATCCAAAAGAACTTGCGAAAAATCCATTACGTCTCGGCCTGTCCATGCATGTTGAAGTCGATATGCATAACACCGACGGCTCTTTAGTTGCTACGCAAATCCGTACAGCACCACAACAGCTTGTCGCTAATACCGAGCATGACTCTGCGTTAGACAGCAAGATTGCCGACATCATTAAAAACAATAGCCGTGGAGTTAAATCTGCCGCTAGTGGTGTGCTATGAGTAACGCGCCCGCCAGTAACATGTCCGGTGCGCCGGGTGTGGGATTGCCTATGGGGCTAGTGGCAGCAGCGCTAGCGCTCGGCACTTTTATGCAGGTGCTGGACACTACCATCGCCAACGTGTCCATCCCAACCATTGCCGGAAATCTAGGCGTATCGCCGGATCAGGGAACCTGGGTAATCACCTCCTTCGCCGTAGCTAATGGTATATCCGTGCCCTTAACCGGCTGGTTAATGATGCGATTCGGCGTGGTCCGTACTTTTGTAGTCTCTGTCCTGCTTTTTACCATTGCTTCCTTCCTTTGCGGAATCGCTTGGAGTTTATCCTCGCTGATTGCTTTTCGCATTTTGCAAGGCGCAGTCTCCGGCCCCATGATTCCTGGTTCGCAAGCTTTACTGCTTGCGCTCTTTCCACCAGAGAAAAAAGGCACGGCGCTCGCCGTCTGGTCTATGACAACCCTGGTGGCGCCTATCTGCGGCCCCATTCTGGGCGGCTTCATATCAGATAACTACTCCTGGCCGTGGATCTTCCTTATCAACGTTCCCGTGGGGTTATTCTGCGCATTCGTATGCTGGAAGGGTATGAAACACCGCGAAACCCCGACACGTAAATTGCCCATAGATGGAATAGGTTTGGCATTGCTGGTGGTATGGGTAGGATCGCTGCAAATCATGCTGGATAAAGGGAAAGATTCGGATTGGTTCGAATCCAACTTTATCATCGTCATGGGCTTGGTAGCCTTGATAGGTTTTATCATTTTCCTGATCTGGGAGTTCAGCCAAAAACACCCGATTATCGACTTATCATTGTTCAAAAGTCGCAACTTCAGTATTGGTACAACGGCTCTGTGTTTAGGCTACGGCGTGTTCTTCGGCGCTGTGGTTTTACAACCCTTGTGGATGCAAACCTGGCTCGGCTATAACGCTACCTGGGCAGGATTAATCGCCGCACCCAGTGGAGTGGTCGCGGTGCTAATCTCGCCGTTTGTAGGGAAATATATCAGCAAGTTCGATACACGCCTTTTCGCACTCTTCGCGTTCTTCGTATTTGGTGTTTCCTACTTCATGCGCGCGGGTTACACCGCCGACGCAAGTTATAGCGCTTACATCATGCCGCTGTTGGTACAAGGTGTAGCCATGTCGATATTCTTTATCGCCCTGCTCTCTATAATCCTTGATGGCATACCGCCTCATCAAATACCAGCCGCATCAGGTCTATCAAACTTTTTGCGGATTGTGGCAGGCAGCTTCGCGACTTCCATCACCACAACTTTTTGGGACGACCATGCAGCGCTACATCAAACGCGACTCGCCGAAACCTCAAGCATTTACGACCCAAGCCTTACCGAATCCATAAACCATTTAACAGCAAATGGTTTAACCCAAACTCAATCCATTGCCGTATTGACCCGCGAGCTAGGGA
>CBHTVU010000271.1:0-5195 GCA_966096785.1 uncultured Gammaproteobacteria bacterium
CCATCAATCTGTAATTCCAACCCACGTACACCAAAGGCCGAACGAGCACCGAAACCACGCAAGGTTATGCGAGTATCCTGCGCGTAATTTGAACGGCTATCAGTCTGGAGGCCATTTATACCCTGCAATAATTCCGCAACATCAGCTCGACCACCCGGCAATTGTTGCTCGGAAGTTAAAAGCTGACCGCCTTTAACATGATCCTTGTCGCGCGTCCCCGTTACTACCAGGGTATCTATTCCAGTCTGCGCTTGAACTGCGTGTGCAAAAACACTACTCAAACCGATTACAGCTGCGATTTTTTTCATGGGTGGACTCTGACAATCAAAATATTGACGCGATCCTACCTTATCGCCATTGCAAGCTCACACTATTTTTATTTCGATTAAACCTTGGAAAATGTAAAAAAACTTAGTGTTGTTTTTACATCGTGATCAATTCTTTAGCTCACTAGGGGGCAGCCGAGTTGTTATAAAAAGACGCTTTTAGCAGCCTAAATTTGCCAATAAGGCCATTTGCTTATACTATTGCAGCTCATTTTGCTGCTTTACATATAGATGATGTAATAGACGCAAAATTTACGACTCTCTCAAACAGTGTTGTGCAATCCACCAAAACTGTTTTTTGTTTTTAGCGCTGTGGTTAATTCCCTGCAACTTTTAGCACTGAGCCAACTTAATATGGCTTTGGTGTTTTATTTTTTATGTTTTTGATTTGGATTTTAACTTGTATTTTTGACCTTAGTTTTTGGAGAAGATGATGACTACCTTGATGAACACTTACGGCACAAGAACCCTCACCCTGACCAAGGGCGAAGGCAGCCGAGTGTGGGACGACAAGGGCAACTCTTATCTGGACGCTATCAGCGGCATCGCCGTGTGCGGTCTTGGCTACTCGCACCCTGCCGTAACCAAGGCGCTGACTGAGCAAATCAGCACGCTGATCCACTGTTCAAACTATTACAACATTCCAACCCAACAACGTTTGGCCGATTTGCTCATCCAGCAATCTGGCATGGACAAAGTTTTTTTTTCCAACTCAGGCGCCGAAGCTAACGAAGCGGCGATTAAAATCGCGCGTAAATTTGCGAATGACAACGGGAAGAAGAATCCTGCGATCATAGTTACTAGCAATAGTTTCCATGGCAGAACCCTGGCAACCCTGAGCGCTACCGGTAATCCCAAAATCCAGGTTGGTTTTGAGCCGCTGGTAGAGGGTTTTATCCGCGTGCCTTACAACGATGTAGCTGCCGTAGAGGCCGCCGCCAAAGAACACAACAATATAGTGGCGATTCTGGTTGAACCCGTACAAGGCGAAGGTGGCGTGCGCGTGCCTGCGTCAGATTATTTAAATCAACTGCGGAAAATTGCCGACGCAAACGGTTGGTTACTAATGCTGGACGAAATCCAAACCGGCAACGGCAGAACCGGCACTTTCTTCGCCTATCAGCACAATGGCATTTTGCCGGACGTAGTCACTACAGCTAAAGGCCTCGGTAACGGTGTGCCTATTGGCGCTTGCCTCGCACGTGGCAAAGCGGCGGATGTATTGCAACAAGGCAATCACGGCACAACGTTTGGTGGTAATCCTTTGGCAACGCGCGCCGGTGTTGCTGTGGTAGAAACACTTATTGCCGAAAACCTCATCCCCAGAGTAAAAGTTTTGGGTGATAAGCTTTTGGCCGACTTTAAAACCAAACTTGCTGGACACCCTAAGGTTGTTGATGTCCGCGGCAAGGGTTTAATGATCGGTATTGAACTTAACGCACCCGCTGCCGAGTTAATGGAAAAAGCTCGCGCTAAGGGTATTTTGATTAACGTAACCTCAGTTAACACCATTCGTTTGCTGCCAACTTTTATCCTCACGGATGCCGAAGCCAACGAACTGGTTACCAAAGTGGTTGAATTAGTAACTGAGTTTTAAGACAGCGGGACGAGGCCTTGCCACACATCCCGCAGCAACAAAGCGCCGCTTTCACACTTTTCTAGCGGCGCGAAAAAGAGAAGAGCATTATGGTTCCCTCAAAGGCACCGAGACATTTTTTAACCCTCGAAGACGTTAACCGCGACGAGCTAAACCACATCATCAAACGCGCTATAGAGCTAAAAGCTTTGCAGCGCAAAGGCGTAGCGACAGAAATTTTTAAAGACAAAGTGATGGCGATGATTTTTGAAAAATCATCCACCCGCACTCGCGTCTCTTTCGAGTCTGCCATGGCGCAAGCTGGCGGCCACGCGATTTTCCTTTCTACTAAAGATTCACAACTTGGTCGCGGTGAACCCGTCGAAGATTCTGCGCGCTGCATTGCAAGCATGGTCGATATGGTAATGATCCGCACATTTGCGCACGCTACCGTTGAACGCTTTGCCGAATATTCGCGTGTACCTGTGGTTAATGGTTTAACCGATGACCATCACCCTTGCCAGTTACTTGCCGACATCCAAACCTTTATTGAGCAACGCGGAACTCTTGCGGGCAAAACCGTGGCATGGGTTGGGGATGGCAACAACATGTGTCAAAGCTATATGCAAGCCGCCGAGCTGTGCGATTTTGAATTACGCATTGCAACACCTAAGGGTTTTGAACCTTGGGATCACATGATTGAAAAACACAAAAACCGTGTTTCTCTAAGTCAGGATCCGGTTGCTGCCGTTAAAAATGCAGACTTGGTCGTGACTGATACCTGGGCCTCCATGGGCCAGGAAGACGAGAAAAAACAACGTGAGAAAATTTTTGCCGGTTATCAAGTCAACCGCGAACTTTTAAGCCACGCAAATTCAGATGTTCTCTTCATGCACTGCTTACCCGCCTACAGAGGCAAAGAAGTCAGCGCCGAAATAATGGACGACCCAAATGCAATAGTTTGGGAAGAAGCAGAAAACCGCTTACACGCCCAAAAAGCACTGATGGAATTTTTGTTTAATCAGAGTTGAAAGAGATAGAAATAAACCCGCCTTGAGCGGGTTTATTTTTTCAGGAAATATTCATAATGTTTAAACCGAATGAACTTTACAAAACATCATCAAAAAGACAGCTTGTGTATAAGCTACTTATGAACAACGACTTTTATTACAGTTAGCACTTCTTACATTTAGCATCAACAACAACTATTATTTATATATAAGGTTTTATTTATTACAGATGCATAATCATATTGGGATTCGCTCCTCAGTGACAACCTACCAAGGCGAAAAAGTTTGATCCAAGTCAGTAGGTTTAACGTGTGAATCTTCTACACTTAAGCGCATCACTTCATTGATTAAGGACCTTCTATGCTTACTCTTCGTTCATCAGTCTTTAGCTGTACGCTCATTTATGTGACATCAGTAGCTAGCGCAGAAACTCCTATTAAATCTCCACCCGAAAAAACTCTGTCTGAACGAATACAACTAGGCCAGCCGATTTATGAAAAAAACTGTGCTCGCTGCCACCAAACAATGGGCGAAGGTGTGCCTAATACTTTTCCACCGCTCGCGAATTCTGATTTTTTAGTAAAAAATAAATTACGCGTTATAGATTTCGTTCTTCATGGTCACGATGGCACAGTGTTAGTTAAAAATAAACTTTATATGGATGCTATGCCTCCATTCAATTTTAGCGATGAAGAAGTAGCTGACGTATTGAGTTATATAATGAATTCGTGGGGAAATAAAGTCGGCGGCATAACACCTGAAGAAGTTACAAAAGAGCGAGCCAAAGAAAACTCAATAAAAATCGATCCTAAGGCAAAAAAATAATTACATGATGGTTTCGATTTCTTATAAACATTCTTTAACAGGGTTATCGAGTACCACCAAAATATCTTGAGTCTATTCCATATTTTTACATTAATAGGAGTTTACGATGAGTAAAAGTACAGCAGAAATTATTTGGCAGCGCGGTGATCAAAAATTCCTGGATAATCGCTACAGCCGTAAACATACAATTCGATTTGATGGTGGATTAGCAATACCCGCATCCTCTTCACCTGATGTTGTGCCATTGCCTTACTCAAATCCTAGTGCTGTTGATCCGGAAGAAATGTTGGTTGCCTGTTTGGCTAATTGCCATATGTTATGGTTTTTAAGTCTTGCGGCAAAACGCGGGTTTTGTGTGGATAGTTACATAGACCAAGCCACCGGGACAATGAATAAGAATGAAAATGGAAAACTATTTCTAGCGCAAGCGATTCTTAATCCGACTGTTATCTTTTCGGGTGAAAAAATTCCGACGCCAGAAGAGTTCGAGCAACTACACCACAAAGCTCACGAAGAATGTTTTATTGCAAACTCCGTATTAACGGAAATTATTTGCGAACCTGTTTTACAACTTAAGGTTTAAAATTCACAGCTAGCTCACATAAAATTTATTTGTTTATTTTACATTTAGCATTTTGGCTAGACTAGCACCGACTAGTGCAACACCCCCTTGAGCCCAACCACCATCTACTGGAATAACTGCTCCACTGATATAACTTGCAAAATCAGATGCTAAAAATAAACAGGCATTGGCAATATCATCTGTTGAGCCCATTCTTTGTAGCGGAACCGAATGAGTGACGAGGTCGCGAATTTTTTCGTTGGGAGCCAAACGTTTCATTCCTTCTGTATTGTCTATAGGCCCTGGAATTATTGAATTAATACGAATGCCTTCCGCCCCCCATTCCAAACATAAAGTTCGCGTGATCATATCCACACCGGCTTTTGCCGAACACACATGCGATTGACCAACCATCGGAATTATCGATTGCGGTGCGGAAATATTAATAATAGATGCACCTGGTTTAGTTAAAAAAGGATACACGGCCTGCATGACATTGAAAGTGCCCAGCAAATCAATTTCAACCACCGAACGAAAACCATTTGCAGACATGCCTGTCGCCAGCGCAGGAAAATTTCCCGCTGCACCTGAAATAACAATATCGAAATTTCCCCAGGCTTTATGTAGTTCAGCAATACCATTTTTAATGGCTTCCGGTTCACGCACATCAGCAGCGAAACCTTTAGCATCTGCAGCACCGTGTGTTTTTAAAGAATCGATTGTGTCATCAACTTTTTCTTGTGAACGACTAACGACCGCAACACGGGCGCCAGATTTAGCAAAGCTCTCTGCAATGCCGCGATTGATTCCACTGGTGCCGCCAACGACAAGAACATTTTTGTTTTGAAAATTAAAAGGGAAAGTCATATATATACCCGAAAATTTATTTAATGACG
>CBHTVU010000272.1:0-5085 GCA_966096785.1 uncultured Gammaproteobacteria bacterium
TTTCAAGTGCTACACCTACCGCTAATGAAAAATAATCGTTATAATTAGTGATTTGAAGCTTTTTCTCCAACGCAAAAAATAGCGATTCTGCCAAACTTTTGAAACTACTATCTTTAAACCCTGTGCCATAAAAACCATGGCATTTAACTGTGGGCAATTCCAGAATTTCAGGTTGCAATCCTATATCCCGCTTGGAAATATTTTTCAACGTATTGGGTGTTTTCCAGATGCATTCGGTACCTGGTTTTACTTCGCTCGGTTTGCAATGGAAAGCTTTTAAAAATGCGCGCGAAAATGCCGAATGCGATTCATAACCTACTGCCAAACTTGCATCTATCACCGAGCATTCACCAGCCGATAAAAGTGAATAGGCTTTTTGCAACCGACGACGCTGAATAAACTCGCCAAGTTGAAAACCTGTCGTCGCCTGGAATAAACGATTCAAATGATATTTTGATATACCAATTCTTTGGGACAAATCATCAATCACAATTTCCTGATCAAGATGGGTTTGAACGTGTTCGCTGATGTGATTGGCAAAAGCTTCATATAAATTTTTTGTGCTATTTGCCATAAGGTCTTTTTATTCTTTTAACGACAATGCGAGCCGCAATAAAGCTGCAACCGAAATTCCATCGGTGATCTCTCCGCGTTTTACCATGTCGATGGCTTCTGTTAGAGGCAGTTTTTTGTATTCTATATCTTCGGTGGATTCCAGCTGCTGCGTGCCTGAATATAAATCGCGTGCTACAAAAACCACGCAAAATTCATCGGTAACTGAATTGGACAAATGCATAGTCATCAGTTGTTCCCACTGATGCGCTTGCAAACCCACCTCTTCTTCCAACTCGCGCTTAGCTGCATTGATCGGCTCCTCACCATGAGGGCAACCGCCTTCGGGAATTTCCCAAGTGTATTGATTCAGGGTATAGCGGCTTTGCTTTACGAGCCAAGTATTACCTTCATCATCAATCGGAACAATACCAATTGCCGTATTTTTAAAATGCACCACGCCGTAAATTCCATCACTTCCTTTGGGCGTAATAACTTCTTCGTGAGAGATTTTTATCCAGGGATTTTCATACACAATATTTGTGCTTTTGGTTTTCCAACCGCCGACTTTTTCGGCGATATATTTTTTGTCACTCATGAAATATCTCTGGGCCTGTTATGCGATTTAAAAATTTAAAAGAATCGGAGTCGGAACATTTTCTGCATCGGGTGTGGAGTTGTTGCCACTCACATCGCCGTATTTACCGTTGCCAAGATTACCAGATTTATTTCGGCCCCATGTCCATAAACTGCCATCACCCAATAACGCAAACACATGATTGGCTGGGCTACCGGAATAAACTGCACGAACATCCGTCAGCGAGGTGATAGGTACAGGTGAGAGTACGTATTTGCGATCGGAATTATCAGCGTCACTTACTTTGGGTTTATTTGTCCACGTCCCATCGCCCACAGAGCCATACATGCTTTCGCCCCAGGACCATAAATTTCCTTGATCAGTAACAGCATAAGCACCTTGCGAACGTGCTGCGATCATTCGTACATTCGTTAAATTGAGTAGAACCGGCGTTGCGCGAACGTTTTGACTACCATCGCCAACGCAACCCAAACGATTTACACCCCAAGCCCACACTTGGCCGGACGTATCCAATGCATAAGCGCAACTTTCGCCGCCAGCAATGGATTTTATATTCACCAGATTTTTAACTTTGGCGGGCGCGCTAATCGCCTGTTCGGATTTAACGCCCTGCCCCAAATTAGCGGCTTGATAATCACCGAAGCCCCAGGACCAGACCTCGCCGTTTTCATCCAGCGCGTAACTTGCGCAATAACCAGAAGAAATACTTTTTATTTTTACAGGCAGAGAAACTAAATAAGGTGAACGCACATGCATGCCGGTTGCCGTGTTGTAAACGCTCACGTTACAGGCGGTTGTTTGAGTTGCTTCGCCACGACCAATTTGGCCATTGTCATCGGAGCCCCAGGCGTAAACTTTGCCCTCTGCTGTGAGCGCCAGGTTATGTCTTCCGCCACTCGAAATTGCTACCACGTGTTTAAGATCGTTTAATAAAACCGGAGTGCCGTTACTATTAATCTCCGTACTCCCGTCACCACGCTGACCCGCTTCGTTAGAACCAAATGACCACACACGCCCACCACGATTCAGTGCAACTCCCTGATAGCCGCCAGCGCTCATAGCAACAATTTCGTCAGCTAAACCCATAGTAAATGGTGAGGTTTTGGTAATACCTGCATCATCGGAACCTATACCCAACTCACCTGCGCGATTGGAGCCCCAGGTGGTCGCTACTCCAGTTTTTGAAACGCCTAACGAATAATAAGTGCCTGCGCTTAACATCCGCTCACCAGTCGACAATAAATTCACATTGTCGCGTTGCTGGCTCAGCATCCACTCATAAATATTTACGCCTGCGCTATCGGGTTGCGCCGTAGTGGTATTAAAACGATTGGCAGGATTGTAGGTGTAGGACCAAGAGTTGTGGCCTACGTTTGGATATTCAGTTAGAAGTGCTTTCTGCGGATTGGTTGTGCATTGGATTTGTTTTACCGGTGTTGAATCCACCGTTGTGGGCAATCCGTTAATTGCGCTGACAAATTCACGTGACCGTTTGATGGGCACTTGCGGATCAGCATCACCATGAAATGCCCATACAGGTAAAGCTTCGGTCGACATATTGCAAGCCACATTACTGGCTTCGTCCGCGCCAGCGATGGGCACAATGGCTGCGAGTTCCGCTGCGTAATATTGAATGGGATTAGTACGCATTGAACGCGCAAACGCCCAAGTAATTCCACCGCCCATCGACAAGCCCGTCATGTAGATGCGACTAGTGTCGACACGCAGATTTTTCTTGGCGTAATCCATGACTGCGCGAATTCGATCCACTGACCACCATCCATCCACTTGCGGAGATTGCGGGGAAACAACGATAAAACAAGAACGTTTTCCATTCACCGTAAAGCACATGTCTTGATTTTGCTTGATGAGCAACGGCGGACCATTTGCCGTAATGCGCGCATATTCAACTGAATCAGCTGAGGGTGAGTCATCCTTTGAAGTTTCACCTGCACCGTGAGCAAAAACTAACAAAGGATATTTTTCTGAAGTGTTCGCATAATTTTCTGGTAAATATTCGAGAAAACGCACACGCGTCTCTACGCCATTTCTTATGTGTATCAAAGATTTTGGTAACTGCCTGCTGGCAGGGGTGTTTGCGGCACTGCTACTTGTATTGCTAATACTGGAACTCTTGATACTAGAGCTACTTATTATTGAGCTACTAAGGCTCGACCTATTGCTTGAAGAGCTGCTCAAACTACTAAGACTACTGCTTGATGTGACGACCGATGAACTGCTGGTACTACTCGGACTAGAGAGGCTACTGGATCTGCTGCTTGCGCTGCTGAGACTGCTCGATGTACTGCCCACCTGACTACTTAAACTTTGACTTGAAGCGCTGCTGATTAACGAACTGCTAGCCGCTTTTGAACTTGATGGGGCCGTAGAACTACTTGATGGCGCCACTGAAATAGTGGTGCTGCTTTGCGAACTGCGACTGGACATCTGTGATGACTGTGCGGAACTGCTACTTAAAGAGCGGGAAGAATCACTCGTCAGTTTTGAACTCACCGCTTGGCTGCTCAATGATGATTGAACCACCGCACTTGATACTGAGGATGAACTCGGAGGTAATTCGGTAGCTATGGAACTTGCTGCGAGTGAACTGGAAGACGATTTACTGGAAGGATTTGAATCATCGCCAGCACCACCGCCGCAAGCACTCAATGCGAGCATAATAAATATGCCCATAAACATGGGCCTTTGACAACAAAGGTTCATTCGCAAGCTCCCGACAACATTATCGTTATTTATGGTTTTCAAAGCTTACGCAAAATAAAAATACAAAAACCGATCCAAATCCACACTTTTGTAATTTAAGTGCCATAGGTTCTTATTAAAAAAATATAACCGTCAACAGAAACATTTTTCAACGAATGGCTTTCAATGCATATCCTTGAATTTTTCATAAGCGCGATCATTTTCGTAAATAAGAAACTCGCCAATATAATCCGGATCTTCGTGGCTTGAGCCATCCTGCAATTCATATAAACCTTCATCGGCTTCATCATAAAAATCTTCGTCAGTAGGAAGATTTTCCTGCTCACCATTTGGTTTAATAACTACCATTGCATCATCATTAATACTTTGGACGCGAACAAAATAATTATCAAAATAAATTTTTCCATCTTCCATAATTAATTTTTTTGAAACAAAAATAACTTTGTTGAGAAAATCCATTGGAAAGCCCAAGTTGAATATTAGTGGATGCGATGTGGGTCAAGGTTAACGCTCTCGATGCGATTGCCGATCATAAATACCCGGCCAAAGTAACGGTCCTCTCCACTCACTGTAAACTCAAAATAATATTCACGCATAAAAGCCAGCTGGCCACGTGCATTGCGCTTCAGATTGAGCCTTTTTAAAAATACAGTTTGATCCAGAAATTGTACTTCCATCGTCTTGCAATGTTGTTCCGCAGCGCGATTAGCTACATCTTTGGTGCGCATTGCCTGAATACCGAAATAGGCGATCAATGCCAGGAGGGTTAACCAAAGTATGGCGCTTATATCAAATGTCATAGGATAGGTAATTGAGTTTGAGGAGACCATTCAATGGGGTATAGGCGGGTTTATTACAAGCCCTTCGATCCTTGCAAATAAAAAAGGGCGATTGATTTCTCAATCGCCCTTTTCAAACCTAACCCTTCTTACAGAGGAGTTACGTTTTCCGCTTGCGGACCTTTTTGACCAGCAGTCACTTCAAAAGTCACTTTTTGACCTTCTTTCAAAGTCTTACGGCCATTGCCATTGATTGCACGGAAGTGAACGAATACATCGGCACCGCCCTCACGCTCAATGAAACCGTAACCTTTATCATCGTTGAACCATTTAACAATACCAGAGACTAAATCTGACATACTTTCCTCGTCTTACCATAAAACGTCAGCGAAGCTGACCGAACAAAAAAACCGACTTTACTAAAAGCCAGAG
>CBHTVU010000273.1:0-5084 GCA_966096785.1 uncultured Gammaproteobacteria bacterium
CCTGCGGAGGTCTTCCATGCGCTGGCGGGAATATCGTAATTGAATGTCGTGTTATTACCGCGATAGGTTCCCACCGTTAGCGTCCGTGTGCTCGGTTGCGTTGATGCAGAAGGATTTGCCGACACCCAGCTATTCACCGCAATTTTCGGACGCGCCCCGGAATAAGCGACCGTAATACCAATACGCAATTTGTGCGCCTGCGCAAGTTGCGCTGCCGTTAATTTAAAATAAATTACGCGATCATTATTAATATCTTTCCAAATATACGCCGGAAAATCTGTCGTGTTCGATGTGCCCACAATAAAATTGTTTGGATTCCAGGTGTTAATACGAACATCTGATGGATGCATGATTGTTAGCGAAGCACCGTTTAAAAATTCCTGCGGTGAACCATCCCATTTACCAATACGCCAAATGACCGATGTTGACGCAGGGTCATTCGCAATGCTGTAAGTATTCAACACAGTGGCCTGGCCTGCGTTGACTGTCACGCTGCGCGTATCCACGGCCAATTCATTTTTATAAGTGGTCATGGTGTAGGTTCCGGGCAACATATCGGTTGAATTGAAATAACCATTAAATGCCGCTGGGCTCACAAAATATTGCGCCCTGCCGTTAGCAAAACCTACGGTGTAGTTGTAATTGGTATCTCGACCGTTAATACCCACCACCGCTACGCGACCACGACCCACTGCACTTACATAACCTGAAAGCCCCATGTTGGCGAACCAGGATTTATCAATATTGGTAGAGGGAGCACCGCCTGAAGTCGCCACGAGCGTGTAGGTATTTAAAATTCCAGTTCTAAAGGCTTCTGTTTGCGCTTCACCATAATTGATGATGTAAGTAATTTCCTGATCGGTAGATGTTTTCTGATTGAGTAAGCTGCGATAAAACGGCCCACCTGAATCGCCTTCATGATTGTCGCGCACCACCCAAATTCCCACACCAGAGCCGGACGCACCTATGTAACTCCAATCTTTCAAACGCATATTGGAATAATGTTTGGAACGAGTTTGACCGTTAGGCAATGCAAAAATATCACCGGACTCCACAGTAGATACAGTGCCCGAAATATCCGATGGCGTTGGACTGTTAGGCAATAAAGAGGCAGACAAGCGCAATATGTAACGTGCAAGCCCGAGCGTATTCGGTTCCTCAGTAAAATAAGTGCCCATATAAATATGCGGATAGCCACTGCGCGCCATGTAGTAGTGAGTCAAATTCCCTGCGTTCACCGTGACTTTGATGTAATTACCATTCACGACATTCGCCGATACTGAAACTGCTGAAACGCCTTTATAAAGATAATCAAAACCAGAATTTAATTGCGAACCACGGCTTTGGTTTTGGTATTCAATGCCGTTGTATTTGAGCGAAGAAATATCGCCCGCTGATTGAGTGCTCACGCCGTTATCCGTGCGACGCACACTAAACACAAGCCCTGCACCTGTATCGACGGTGTAAAAATCTGTTGACGCTGACAGGCCGAAAGCGGCAAAAGTTGCAGGTGAAAAAATCAGGGAACACAAAAGCACGCACATAGGCGCAAAGCACCTGGCGATAAGATGAAGAGATTTCATAATGATTTCCTAAAGGTTACTTTTATATTTTTTAGAACCCAGGCAGTGCCTCGGTCGGGACACCGTTTTTTAGTAGTACAACTCGCTGAGCATATCCTTGCGAAGCGGATTATATAGCATAAATACTATTTAAATAATGTAATCGCCCTTTCCAAATGACGGTTACAAATAAAGAAGATAATGACGACAAATGCGCTACTAAAACACACAAACGAGGTTTCAAATTACGGGATTCGATTCTGCCCTTTATGCTCGCTCAACATTTTTTGGTAAGTCTTATCGTTTTTTGCTTTTTGCCAAACCTCGTAAAATATGGATGCGCTCTCCGCCTTAACAACATCTTCATCGCGCGGCAGCTGCTCCCGACCATGAGCACCACTCTGACCTTTTTTATCATCAGGAACGGGCCCATCGTATTTTTTCCCGCTCTTGTGATTCGCATAACGACGGCTACGCGTATAACCCATCTGCAAAAATTTACGCGCCATATCCATACCTACAAAATCTTTTTCTTTTTTATACTCAAGAAATAATTTATAGATTTTTGTAGCAGATGCTTTTGCAATTGCAGGCGTTTTAAATCGCCAGAAAGGAAGAATTTCGCTTTTATAAGGCTCGACCAACAACACACCTTGTTCACCAACACCTGTTCGGTAGAGCTCGGGTTGCTCGCGTAAATTTAGATTTTTATAATCGAGGGAATAATCGAATTTGGCGAAGGGCATAAATTTTCATAATATCCATAATCTAACTAGAGTTAGGACATCATAAGCGAGGTACAGTTCAGCGCTATAATTAAAGCAACATCTATCATGATATTGCGTTAAAACATTTATATTTAAAAAAAGCAGCCAACTTAAACGGTTGGCTGTTTTTGCATTCACAACTTGCTTAAAAATAAAATTTTACATTTATAGCAGTTTTGGTGCGAGATGTTGTCAGATCATCGTCAGAGTTATCATCCTCCAATTTTGTGTATACATAAGAAACGTCAGCGCCAAGGGAGATATTGTTTACTGGGAAGTATTCAAAACCTAATACTGGCGCAACACTGTAACCATCCATATCTTCGTCATAAAAATTATTCTCGGCATACGCCGCGCGCGCACCTAACAATAAATTGGTTTTATCGGAGAGTTTGGAAACCCTAAACAAACCCAAGCCCAACTCAGATTGGCGACTATTATAATCATCACCTTGCTCGGACTTATAGTTTGAGAAATAAGGTTCTATGCGAAACCCTTCAGATACATTAATCGGCACATAAATAGCGTTACGACCTTCACCTACCTCTACACCAACACCAAAATCAGCCGCATATGCAGAGGTTGCAGATAGAATAGCTAGAACAGTTACAAAAATACTTTTCTTCATGATTTTTCCTTGATTAAATTAAAATTAGCGTTTGCAGCACTTGAATACTGACAAGCCCGCGCATTTTGCAAGGAATTTACTGAACCCTAGCTGAAGTATATTTAAGTGAATGCCTAGTGCTAAAAATCGGGGAATAATGTTGGGAATGAAATATTATCCTCCCAACATATTAGTGAATTACAAGTGAACAAATTTTTTATGTTTTTATTTTTTTGCTCGCTCTTTTAGGTACAACTGCTCCAACTCGTCACTATTGAATAAATCTATACATTTTTTTGTATTAAAAGCTCCAGGAATTGAGCCTTGATAATTGCGCAGGAGGAAAGTATCAATGAGCGGATCAGAATTAGTGAAGGCTTCCACAGGCAGGTCTGATTGCTCTAGATATGCGCTTGCTGAATTCAATGCATCTTGTTTAAGTTTTTCGTCAGCTGCTATTTTACTTATGCAACGACTCAGCACCCAATTTTTATATATTTTTTTCTGAACAGCATCTCTTCCGGAACCATTTTTCCCATCGCTGCAGGAAGACAAAAATATCAGACCGAGAATTGATAGGGAAAGTTTCACATCAAACTCCATTAATTTTTTCGGCGATTGAAAAGCCAATAACCTGCGATAGCAAACGCGATAATTGCTGTAATTAATTTTTCTGGAGACAGTGGCTTTTTACCGAACTGCTCATACTCGGGAGGAATATCACCCTGACCTGCGATGATTTTAATCAATACTGGTTGAATACCTGAGGCTCGATCAACAGTGGCCACTAATCTCACATCTCGCTTACCATCGGTTTGATATTCCTTGAGGATATTGCCCATCACGTAAGAGCCTTCATTTTTACTAATTGCCTCGTAAGCGGCGTACATTTCGCTACCAAACATTTCCTTTAACTCCGCAGGTGATCGCTGACCAACCTTTTCTTTCAATTGTTCATCCAATCCTTTACTGGATTTAACCACCGTTAAATTTCTTGCTTTAAAAGTCACCACAGAATCACCCATTGGCAGTGCTATCATTTCAAATGATGCATCCAAAGCAATTTCACCTTCTGGCTTTGAATTCGCAGAGACTCCTACCAATTGGTAAACCACCCAAACGGGCTGTTGAGGGTCGAGAGACATAAGATCTATATCGACGGATTTTTTTGAGTGTGGAATTAAAGGTGTTAGTAATTCTTCGGTTGCCATGACCTTGGCATTTGCGTTTATGGCAAGTATTGATTGCAGTGAAGCTACTAAAATTAATAGAGTGATTTTTTCATTATGGATTTTTCCTTCAGTTTCCTTGCGCTTAGAATAAAAGTCATCACGAATTGTAGCTGAATACTAGACTCTCGAACAAAGATAATTTTTTAGATTTTGGAAACCCATTTCGCTTCCTGGCGAGTCACTTTTCGTTGCTTGCCCAACGAAAAGTAACCAAAAGAAAAGGCACCCCATGTCTTCGTTTCTCCTCCGTGCTTCAGAAAAGTGCCGTCGTTCCGACGCGGCATCCTTGCCGCGTAGTCACTCAAACAAACGTCGTGTTTGTTTGACGGCACTTTTCTTCCAGTACTCGGCGAAGCCATAAGGGGATTTAACAGCAAAAGCAAAAGATGTAACTCGAACATTAATCTAATCGTCATCCCGTAGGGATCCAGTGACTTTACTCTTGATTTTAAGGACGCTGGATCCCCTGCGGGGATGACGATTCCCTTCTAAAATAAATCTTCCCAACAATAGTTGGCATTCACCCTAAGGGCAGCTTCGCTGTGCAAAATTGCTATTCTGCAATTTTGTGGTTACTTTTCTTTTTTGTTTTTGATGTACTCCCCATGCGAGCACCCCGAGCACTGGAAGAAAATCGTTGGAAAACAAACACGAGGTTTGTTTTAGTGACGTTGCGACATGGATGTCGCATCGAAACGACAGCGATTTTATGAAGCGCAAAGGAAACAGGGGCGAGACGGGTGTCTTTTCTTTTCATAAATGCCATCCTTGGTATTCACCCTTCGGGCAGCTTCGCTGTGCAAAATTGCTATCCTGCAATTTTGTGGTTACTTTTCTTTTTTAGTTTTTGATTTATCCCATGCGAGCACCCCGAGCACTGGAGGAAAATCGTTGGAAAACAAACATGACGTTTGTT
>CBHTVU010000274.1:0-4996 GCA_966096785.1 uncultured Gammaproteobacteria bacterium
AGGTGGGTTTGTAAATATATTTAAGTGAAGTAGTTTTGTGGCGATAATTACTGACGAATAAATCGATGTAGTTCAAACAAAAAAATCCGGCACTGGGCCGGATTTTTTTATCACTAACACATCACTTAATTACAAACAGAACCGCTAATTGTTGGAGTGTTTACACTGCTTCCGCCTTTAGTTGCATTGTAACCAAATTCAACAGATTGACCGGGTTGGATAGTTCCATTCCAGGACAAGTTGGTAGCGCTGTAAGGATTGCTACCACTTACGTTGGCGTTCCAGCTGTTGTTGATTTTTGTCCCATCGCTGAATTGCCAGCTGATGCTCCAACCATTAATTGCTGTAGTTTTGTTGTTGGTGATGCGAATAGCGCCGCTGAAGCCATTGCCCCAATCACTAGTTACAACTTGCTTACAGCTTGCACCGCCGTTAGTTGAACTACTGGAGGAGCTTGATCTGCTGGTGCTTACTGAGCTTGAAGATCTGCTAGTGCTTACGCTGCTGCTGGATCTGCTGGTTGAAATGCTGCTAGACACACTTGATCTTGAGCTGCTACTAACTACAGAAGATCTGCTTGAGCTGGTGGTTTGATTGAGAGCTGGCCAACCGGAAGTAATTGATTTAGCTAAAGAGCCGGAAGCGGTTAACTGCGAGCTTGTCCATCCGCCGTTAGCGCTAGCGCCGCTCACCAATGCTGATGCACCTTCAGCTTTATCGTTCAAAGCCCAGTTCGCGTTGGAAATGCTGTTAGCTTTCATAAAGCTAACCCAGGCGTTGGTTTCGCTGGTTGCCACGGCGCCATCACCGCTTGCACCTACGGAGCCCCATTCGGTTACAAATAATGGAATGCCTCTGCTCAATGCAGTACTAGCTTTATCACGTAACGACTGACCGTGAGTTCCCGCATAAAAGTGCAAGGTGTAGGCGATGTTTGCGTAGCCAGTGATAGGATCGTTAGCTGCAGTGTCTACGTCTTGAGACCAGGAGGGAGTACCGACAATAATCAGGTTATCCGGGTCAATTGCACGAATCGCCGCGATTACTGCTTGTGCGTAAGGCTTGATCACTCCGCTCCAGGAAATTTGTAATGGTTCGTTGTAAATTTCATAGATGACGTTGTTGGTATTACCATATTTCGTTGCCATCTCTTTAAAGAACGCGATGGACTGCGATTGATACTGTTCTGCGTGGTGTGAATGCCAATCGATAATTGCATACATGTCGTTCGCGATTGCGGCATCAACAACTGTAGTTACGCGAGTTTTGTTAGAAGAGTCGGTGAGGTAACCAGCGGTTTCGTCCACGCCCATTGACGCGCGAATCAAGTTGGATTTCCAATCACTTTTTAGCCAAGCCACTGTTTGCCCTGTGTAATATTTCTCTCCGCCCCAACCAGTATTGCTCCAAAACAAGCTGTTACCAGAAATACTACCTTGCTGGCCGCCAAATAATACTTTGTTGCCACTGGTGGTGATTGGCGCTACCGCTGCGGCAGCATGACCAATTTGTGCCAGTAGGGTTAAACCTGCGGCTACCTTGATAAAACTTTTCGCGTAATTGGTGGCCATAGACTTCATATCATTGCTCGAAACGCACGTTTTCATAGACATGTTAACTACTCTTATTATTGAACGTTGGGAAGGCAAAAGCTGAGTTACGTAAGTCGGCGAGTGCCCGGTTTTAGTTCGCGGAGTAAGCGTTTTTAAAGTTCGTCTTTTGAACACGCTGTTATTGTTTTGAAACTCTGCAAGCTGACCAAATTATAATCTTTGCGCCAAATGTGGAAACAGCCAAATAAACAGAACCGCGTAAAGTTTTGTAGATTTTAGTAGTGAAACATCATTTTTTACCTATAAACACTGCTAGATCAAAAACTCACTAGGTAATTTGCATATTTGGGCTGTGTTGAAGCATAAAAATATAGTTATCCACCATGGCTTCAGCGTAACTGCCAAGATCGAAACTGGCGGGTAAAAATAACCAATTACTGATCAACCCGGCGATAAGTGCATGGTTAGCAATAGCGGCTTGATGGATATGTAGTGTGCTGGGTAATTGGGTTCTATTCACGGCATTTTGCAAACACTGTTCGATGTGTTGAATGTATTCGATATGACCAGCCTGACGGCGAATTTCCAGCTGTTTGGCTTCGCTATTAAGTTCGCATTTAAAGAAAAGGATGGTGAGCACTCGTCGCTTGCGAGGATTGCGGGTGATTTCCCTGAGTGTCTGAATCAAGAATTCGCGCAGTTTCCCCAGTGGGTCGGACTCCTGGGGTTCAGCGCAAGCTTCTACCAGCGATTCCAATGGCAATCTTATGCGATCAGCCATGGCTTCAAACAAATCCGCCTTGTTTTTGAAGTGCCAGTAGATGGCACCGCGTGTGAGATCGGCCGCCTCAGCAATGTCCAATAAAGATGTTTGGCCAAAGCCTTTTTCAAAAAATACTTTCTCGGCCGCATCCAGCAACTGGCTGCGAGTTTCAAGTGCATCTTCTTTAGTTTTACGAGCCATGCGCCATACGCCTCATATACATTCACAGTTGTATTTATATTATCGATCAATAACGGCGTCAATAGCATAATTATGTGGCATCTATTAACGCGTAATTTGCAAGGTTTTATCAAGAAGCGTTAGTGGAAACGTCAATTATGAAAAGATTTTGATATTCGCGTCACAAATGACCTTTGCTAGTTGAAAATCAACACTTCTTACGTTGTAATTAAAACATTCATAAATGTATGTATATGGCGAATGTTGGATTTGAGCCAACACTTGGTGAGTAAAAATTAAAACATCTTGCTGGCACTTATTGTTGGGATTGAATTGGAGATGGGTAGAGGTGATTATGTTGCGTAATAAAGGCTTGAAGATAATAGGTATTTTAAGTTTTGGTGCTTTGCCACTGCTATCAGCTTGTGGCCCTAAAACACCTGTTGCGCCACCCGCGACGGTCGTCGAGGTCGGCGTAGTAAAGATCGTAACAAGTTCTGCTTCTATCAGCTCGGAGTTGCCGGGCCGCACCACCGCGTTTCGTAAAGCTGAGGTTCGCCCGCAAGTGAGCGGCATTATCCAGAAACGGTTATTTACGGAAGGTGCAGAAGTTAAAGCGGGCGCCCAACTCTATCAAATCGATTCAGCCACCTACGAGGCTGCACTAAGCAGTGCCACTGCAGAGCTTTCGCGCGCTCAAGCCAATTTTGCTGCCGCCAAATCGCGCAATACGCGTGTTCAAAATCTCACTAATGTAAAGGTAATTAGTCAGCAGGATGTAGACGACTCAACCGCAGCGTTTGCACAAGCACAGGCTAATCTAGACATCGCCAAAGCCTTAGTAGAAACGGCCCGCATTAATCTTAAATACACCAAAGTGCTGGCGCCCATTAGTGGCGTCATTGGAAAGTCATCCGTAACTGAAGGTGCTCTGGTTTCCGCAGGCCAAGCGCAAGTGCTCGCCACCATTCAGCAACTTGATCCTATTTATGTAGATGTCTCGCAATCGGCCGATGAATTATTAAATATCCGCACACAAATGATGGCCGGAAAAATTTCGGCAAAAGCAGAAGCCAAAGCAAATCTTTTATTAAGTGATGGCTCGCGTTACAAACACGATGGCACCGTCCAATTTTCAGAAGTTGGCGTGAGTGAAAGCACAGGCACAGTTGTTTTGCGCGCGCTTTTCCCAAATCCTGATCGACTTTTATTACCCGGGATGTTTGTTCGCACACAACTCCAGGAGGGTGTTCACGCCAACGCGATTCTCGTTCCGCAACAAGGTATCACTCGAGATCGCACTGGTAACGGCACCGCGTTAATTGTAAGTGCAGATAATAAAGTGGAAGTTCGCCCCGTAAAAACCAGTCGCGCGATTGGCGACAAATGGTTGGTAGAAGAAGGCTTGGCGGTAGGCGATCAAGTTATTGTGGAGGGTCTGCAAAAAGTTAAACCGGGCGCGACAGTAAAAACGGTTCCCGCACAAATCGCAACTAAAGCCGGGGAGTAATACTATGGCGAGATTTTTTATTGATCGCCCGGTGTTTGCATGGGTCATTGCAATTTTAATTATGCTGGCGGGCGCGCTGTCTATTTTTAAATTGCCCATCGCCCAGTATCCCGAAGTTGCGCCGCCGTCGGTGAATATTAGTGCTAACTATCCCGGTGCTTCTGCGCAAACTGTGCAGGATACGGTGATTCAAATTATCGAGCAGAATTTAACGGGCATCGATAATGTGCAATACATGTCGTCCACCGGTGAGTCGAGCGGCCGCGGTGAAGTTGTACTGACTTTTTTGGCGGGTACCAATCCGGATATCGCTCAAGTCCAGGTACAAAATAAACTGCAAACAGCAATGCCCCTGCTACCACAAGAAGTACAACAGCAAGGTATTCGTGTTACTAAATCTTCTGCAGGTTTTTTACTGGTTATTGGTTTTGTATCCGCTGATGGTCGTATGGATAAATACGATATTGCCGACTACGTGGCCGCCAATGTGCAAGATCAGCTGAGCCGCGTTAATGGCGTTGGGCAAATTACTTTATTCGGTTCGCAATATGCTATGCGAGTTTGGTTAGATGCCGACAAGCTTGCGACTTACGCACTTACTTCTGCCGATGTAACTACCGCCATCAAAGCGCAAAACGCGCAAATTGCTGCAGGAGAATTAGGCGGCACACCCGCGCTTCCGGGACAACAAATTAACGCGAGTATCGTGGTACAAACACGTTTGTCCACGCCGGAAGAATTTAAAAATATTTTGTTACGAGTGAATCAAGATGGTTCGCAAATTCGCCTCGGTGATGTCGCACGAGTTGAATTGGGTGGTGAAAATTATCAATTCGAAACTGAGTACAACAATCGTCCCGCCGCAGGTATGGCAATTACACTCGCCGCTGGCGCAAATGCGCTGGATACCGCTGACGCGGTGCGTGCACGCATTAAAGATTTATCGGCGTATTTTCCGCAGGGCTTGGAAATTGTTTATCCCTACGACAC
>CBHTVU010000275.1:0-4950 GCA_966096785.1 uncultured Gammaproteobacteria bacterium
GCGATGAGTGGTGTGTACAATGAAGCCACCTCTGATGTAGGCGGGGGTCAGGACGCAGGTAACATTAATACTGGGGACTGGATGGTATACACCAATGCAAGCGTAAATGTCCCGACTACAGGTACCTATAACGTCACCTACCGGGTTGCGAGTCTCGCAGGTGGTGGCAGTTTGAATTTAGTTGAGGCGGGCGTGGGCACTGTTTATGACACGGCTTCAATCCCAAAAACAGGCGATTGGCAAAGCTGGGTGGATGTAAAACGTACGGTGACCCTAACGGCTGGTCTTCACAGCTTCGGTATTACAGCGGTTACGGGCGGCTTCAACGTCAACTGGTTTAAAATTGAAAGTGTTGGTGCTACGTCCAGCAGTTCAACGAGCTCGGTAAGAAGTAGCAGCTCTGTTTCCAGTGTTTCCAGCTCCAGCTCGTCCAAGCCAGCGGTAAGCAGTTCGAGTTTATCGAGTTCTTCTGCGGCCACGAGCTCAATCTCTTCCAGCACATCATCCGCAGGAGTTGTTAGTACTGCAGTGGCGGGTCCGGTAGGTATGAGCTGGGTAGCGCCATCGGCACGGTTGGACGGTACAGTACTGGACATTAGTGAAATCGGTGGTTACGAAATTCGTTATAAATTGGCTACTGATACCAATTACACTTACATATCCATTAATGATGCCTATACAACGCAGTACAACTTCTCATGGCTGGAAGGGAACTATGTCTTCCAGGTGGCTGCTTTTGACAAAAACGGCGTTTACAGTAATTTCGTAGATGTTGTGAGTGCGAACTAGGCAGTCTGAAACAATTGCTCGCGATAAAATAGCCGATAGCTCACTGCTCCGGCGTTTTTATCGCGATGTAATTGCCAATTGATTGGTGTGTAATAAGTAGCGTCCCGGCCAGCTTCTATATAGACAGTGGCATCTTCCGCCAGCCAGTTCCCGGCTTCGAGTGCGTTTATAACGGTCTGCCACACATTGAGTTGAAAGGGTGGGTCGACAAAAACGATGTGGTAGGGAGCGTCTTTATTTCCTTTTTTTAATACAGTTAGCGCATCCTCATTTATCACTTTTCCTTGATTGGTCTTTAAGATTTCCAAATTGAGCTTGAGTTGTCCGGCAGCTTTTGGATCCTGCTCAATCATAAGGCTGTTGGCAGCCCCGCGCGATAAAGCCTCTATCCCTAAAGCACCTGAGCCTGCAAATAAATCCAGGCAACGAGCACCTTGAATCTCAGGTGCCAGCCAGTTGAATAAGGTTTCGCGAATGCGGTCCCCGGTAGGGCGCAGACCCTCAACATCTGGAAAACTCAACTTGCGACCTCGCCAGAGCCCGGCAATGATACGCAGCTGGTTTGTTGCACTTCCCTTGGAAGACACTCGTTCGGCTTTCACGGCTTAATTCTCAAAATTCAAAATAGAAGTGGTAGGATAACGTTTTTTCAGGGGCTCTGGTTAATCTGGCCTCTAGTCTGGAATCAATCAAGAATCTGTTGCCTATGTTTTCCAAGTTTTTTAAGAAGTCCGATCCCAAACCTGATGAGTCCAAGCCCATTGCGTTAGCAGAACCCGATTCAGTTAATTCAGAGTCCGCACCTGCGAGTGAGCGAGCCGTTCAGAGCGAAAAATCCAGCCCGGTTGAGCAGGCCAATTTGGCGGAGGCAGCTACGCTAGCCGAGCCCAAAGTAGGATTTTTTGCGCGAATAAAACAAGGCTTAAGTCGCACCAGCAGTAATTTTGCCCAGGGCTTGGGTAATTTATTCCTCGGGCGCAAAACCATCGACGACGATTTGTTTGAAGAGTTGGAATCGCAACTTTTAGTGGCAGATGTTGGCTTGGAGGCAACCACAGAAATTATTGATAACCTCACTAAGGCCGTCGCACGTAAGCAGCTCACGGATGGCGAAGCACTTTATGCCGCGCTGCGTGAGCAGCTTGCTTTGCTCCTTCGCCCGGTCGAAAAACCTCTGGTTGTTACCAATCGTGTGGAAGATGGCGTTAAAAAGCCCTACGTTATCCTGGTGGTGGGAGTAAATGGTGTAGGTAAAACGACTACTATTGGAAAACTTGCCAAACGCCTGCAAAAGGACGGTAAAAAAGTCATGCTGGCTGCTGGCGACACTTTTCGTGCGGCTGCCGTGGAGCAACTGCAGGTTTGGGGTGAGCGCAATCAGGTACCTGTAATTGCCCAACATACGGGTGCGGATTCCGCCTCTGTTATTTACGATGCATTGCAAGCAGCTCAATCCCGCGGTTTGGATGTACTCATAGCCGATACGGCTGGTCGTTTGCACAATAAAGATCACCTGATGGATGAACTTGCCAAGGTAAAACGAGTCTTGGCTAAGCTGGACGCCAAAGCTCCAGACGAAGTGTTATTAGTGCTGGATGCTGGTACTGGCCAAAACGCAGTGAATCAAGCTCAGCAATTTATCGAAGCTGCAGGCGTTACCGGCCTCGCGCTTACTAAACTCGATGGTACAGCCAAAGGTGGCGTTATATTCGCACTCAGCAAAAAATTTGGTTTACCGGTGCGCTTTATAGGGGTGGGTGAGGGTATAGATGATTTGCAGCCTTTTGCGGCAGAGCCTTTTATCCAGGCCCTGTTTAACACCCAGGAAAACTGAGACAAGGAGCATTCGTGATACGTTTTGAAAACGTCAGCAAACGTTATGACAACGGGTTTGAAGCCCTTTCGCACATCAATTTTTTTGTAGAACCGGGCGAAATGCTGTTTCTGACCGGACATTCGGGTGCTGGTAAGAGTACCCTCATGAAGCTAATCATGCAGATGGAGCGGCCAAGCAATGGCAAAATCACGGTAGATGGCTACGATCTGAATCGTATGGCTTCCAACCAGATCCCCTACTATCGTCGCAGCATAGGGGTTGTTTTCCAGAATCATCAACTGCTATTTGATCGCAGTGTTTTTGATAATGTTGCCCTGCCCTTGCAGATAGCCGGCTTGTCGCATTATGAAATCGGCCGTCGTGTTCGTGCTGCGCTAGATAAAGTCAGCCTCCTGGAAAAAGAACGGCTGAACCCAATCGTATTATCGGGTGGTGAACAGCAGCGTGTTGGTATAGCGCGTGCCGTCGTTAATAAACCGACCATGTTGCTTGCGGACGAACCTACCGGAAATCTTGACCCGGAGTTATCTGAAGAGATCATGACCTTGTTTCGTCAATTCAGCGAAGTAGGCGTGACCATTATGATTGCCAGCCATGATGTGGAGCTTTTGAAGCGCATGAACAAACGCATTCTTGGTTTGGTTGAAGGCAAACTCGTGCATGATGGAGTGCTCTGGTGAAATCAAAACGCCCTTCCGTCACTCAAAATCGTGCACGCCCTTCTACAGGCACAAGCCGCGGTGCGAGTTTCACTCGCCGCCTTGAACAATCTGAACCTGAATCAACTCGGCAAAGTGCGGTCCCAAAAGGCGCTATTCACACCAAAGTGGGGCTGGCAGACAGGTTTGATGCTTATATTGCTCACCACAGCACCTCCGCGATAGATAGTTTGTTGCGTCTGTTGGCAACGCCGTTCCAGAGCCTTATGACCTGGTTAGTTATTGCTATTGCGGTGGCGATTCCTGCTGCGCTTTATATCGGGTTCTCTAACTTGCAGCAATTGGGTGAAAGTTGGGAAGGATCAAGTCAGGTTTCGGTATTCTTACGTCCGGAAACTAGCGATGCCAAAGTGGAAGAAATGCGCAGCAAACTATCCCGGCGTAGTGATATTGCTAAGGTAGTCTATGTTTCCCCCGCTCAAGCTTTAACGGAATTTAAAGCCCAGTCTGGTTTGGGTGAGGTAGTTGATAGTTTAGAAAAAAACCCCTTACCGGGGACTTTGTTAGTAACGCCACGTTTGCAAAACGGTAGTGACGCGGCCGTAACATCACTTGAACAATGCCTTATTGCCGACCCAGCGGTTGCAGATGTTCGTTTGGATATGCAATGGGTTAAGCGCTTACATCAATTAATGGAATTGGGTAAAAAATTGGTTTTTGGCCTGGGCGGTCTACTGGCATTGGGGGTGTTACTCGTTATAGGTAATACCATTCGCCTTGCTATAGAAAACCGCCGCGATGAAATTCTTGTTGTAAAACTGGTTGGTGGCACCGACTCCTATGTGGCACGACCATTCCTCTATACTGGGTTATGGTATGGTATTGGTGGTGGTTTACTCGCATTGGTAGTGCTTGGAATTGGGTTTATATGGGTTTCGAGTACCGTAGAGCAGCTGGCAATGCTTTATCAAAGTAACTTCCGGCTTCAGGGGCTGGGGGTTTTTGGTAGTATGCAGATGGTACTTTTAGCGGGTTTGACCGGATTGCTAGGTGCCTGGATAGCCGTTGTGAGACATTTGATCCAAATCCAGCCGCGATGAGTAGAAGATCGTTAAAATGTATGACAAGGGTCACTTGTGGAACTTTTCGTAACATAGCACTCTAAAAAAACAAGTGCTAGACTTCAGTTTCGCAAGGTCCAGCAACACCCGATGAGCTATAAGCTCAACGATGAATTAACACCCTTAATCTAGAGTTAGTGGAGAATTGAATGAGCACAAGTCTGCAGCCTATAGGCGTACTCGCCCCTGGTGCAAACCTGAACGCCTATGTTCAAGCGGTAAGCGCTTTCCCAATCCTGAGCGTTGAGCAAGAGCAGGAGTTGGCGAATGACCTCTATTTCAACGGAAATCTCGACGCCGCACGTAAGTTGGTTATGGCCCACTTGCGTTTCGTAGTACACATCGCCCGTTCTTACAATGGATACGGCTTACCTCTTGGTGATTTGGTCCAGGAAGGTAATGTTGGCTTGATGAAGGCTGTTAAGCGCTTTAATCCTGAAAAAGGCGTGCGTCTGGTGTCCTTCGCTGTTCATTGGATCAAAGCTGAAATCCACGAATTTATTCTACGTAACTGGCGCATCGTTAAAATCGCCACTACCAAAGC
>CBHTVU010000276.1:0-4943 GCA_966096785.1 uncultured Gammaproteobacteria bacterium
TTATGGGGATTGAATAATCTGCGCATTCAAATGCGTAACAATCGTAATAACCAAAGCTTTGTGAATGAGCTCGAGCAAAATAATAAAGTTGTTCAAAGTGCTTCTAATGAGCAAGCGCTGGAAGAAATAGATCAAATTAACCAACGCTTTGAACAAGCGATGGAGACTCTGAAAAAATTCAAGTTTGGCGGTAAAGGTAAGAATAAAGCGCTCTATCAATTGCCTTGGTACATTATTGTTGGTCCACCAGGTTCCGGTAAAACTACTGCGCTGGTTAATTCTGGTTTAGATTTCCCTATGGCGGAACAATTTGGACGCGGTGCTTTACAAGGTGTAGGCGGTACGCGCAATTGTGATTGGTGGTTTACAAACGAAGCTGTATTAATTGATACCGCCGGACGATACACAACACAGGACAGCCATCGTGTTGTCGATAGTTCAGCATGGGAAGGCTTCCTTGATCTATTGAAACGTAATCGTCGTCGCCGTCCGATCAATGGCGTTATAGTTGCGATAAGCTTGCAAGATCTTTTATTGTCATCAGAAGAAGAGCGTGCGCTCCACGCAAAAACCATTCGCACGCGCCTGGACGAATTAATGAATAAATTGGAAATTCGTTTTCCTATTTATTTACTCTTTACCAAAACGGATTTGGTTTCAGGTTTTAGTGAGTTCTTCGAAGATTTGGGTAAAGAAGAGCGCGATCAGGTTTGGGGTATTTCATTGCCCAACGCCCCCAAGCCAACGCAAAGTCCGGATTTTGATTTCCTCTCCAGCGAGTTACGCACACTTATTTCGCGTTTATATGATCGTGTTCTAGCGCGTATGCATGGCGAGCGCGATATGAAACGTTGCGGCGCTATTCAAGGCTTCCCGCAGCAAATGGAAAATTTGCAATCTTTAGTGGAAAGCTTTACCAAACAAACCTTTATTCAAAACCGCTTTCAGTTTCAACCTTACTTGCGAGGAATTTATTTTTCCAGCGGTACTCAGGATGGAACACCTATCGACCGATTAATGACATCGGTCGCTAGCAATTTCGGTTTTTCGCGAGATGTTGCGCAGTCCTCAACGGGTCGAGGGAAAAGTTTTTTTATTTCACGACTCTTTCGTGAAGTTATCTTCCCTGAATCAGAATTGGTGGGTGTAAATGCTCGTTACGAAAAGCTGATTCGTTGGGCGCAGGTGGCCACATATATTGGTTTGGGTTTGATTACGCTTTTAATGATACTGGTGTGGAGCGGAAGTTTCGCACGCAATAAAATGTACATTGCCGAAGTTCAAAAATATCTGGATGAATATACGGCGCAGAAAAAAGATAACACCTACGCAAGTAGTAATATAAAAACAGTTATTCCAGGTGTAGATGCATTATTAAAAGCAAGTTCTGTATATGACCAGGAGCGCCATCCATGGCTTTCAGGCATGGGCTTGTATGATAGCCGTGTAGACCAGGCTGCGGATCTTGCTTATGAAAATGCACTGAAAAAAGTTTTTTTACCCAAGCTGTTAAATAATCTTGAATTGAATCTACAACAAACTGCTAATCAGGGCGATTTGTATAATACTTTCCGTGTTTACATGATGTTCAACAAATTGGATCACATGGATAAGGCGGTAGTAAAAGCCTGGTTCGAAGAAAACTGGGCACGCAATTTCCGTGACGACAACGAAACCCGCACGCAGCTACAACTGCATTTTGATAATTTATTTGCAAAACCTTTTCCTGCGTCTGATTTAAATAAACCGCTGGTGGAACAAACACGATCAATTCTATTGCGTATACCGATCGCGCAGCGGGTTTACTCGCGCATTAAAGCTAGCTCGCAATACGGTAAATCGGTAGACATGCTCAATTTTTACGGCGATGCTGTACGCACTAATTATCGCATCGATGAGCGTGTGAGAACGGCCATGCGTATCCCTGTGCTCTTCACTATTCAGGGCTACAAAAATGTTGATTTGTCCCCGAGCTCACCATTAATTGCAGATTTAGCAAATGAACAGTGGATGATGAGCGATGGCAACAATATCGAATACACAACACTGGACTCGAAAGAAATAAGTGAGCAAGTGAAAGCACTTTATTTTGCGGATTACAACAAAACATGGATGGATATTTATGACTCGCTCTACGTTGCAAATTTTTCAAGCTTACATGAGCTGAGCGATGCGTTAACCAGTTTTGTTGATCCCGTGTATTCGCCACTTCTCTCCATTCTCCAAGTGGGCAAACTCAATACCCAGCTCACTGTTGACGTACCCGATAAAATAGCTGACAAAGCTGCTGGCGCAGTGCTTGGCAAGAAAGCTGGCGAGGCAGCGGTAGATTATCTGGAAAGTGCTGTGGAGAAAACGCCGGTTGATCAGCGTTTTAATGAGCTGAATAGTTTAATGGTTGATTCTTCGCGTGCTGCTGCGCCTATTAGCACCACGATTCAAAAACTTTCGCAATTAAAGGATTATGTGCAAGAAATCAGCATGGCTCCCGATCCGGCAAAAAAATCGTTTGAGATTGTGAAGGCACGTGCAGATAGCGGCGGTGGAAATCCAATCACAGCATTGAAAGGTTATGCGAAATCTGTCCCTGAGCCTATACAACGTTGGTTGCTTTCGTTAGCTGATCAAGCGGGTGGTTCAGTAGGGCAATCCGGGCATCAATTCATTAATTCTGCGTGGAGATCGCAGGTGTGTGGTCCTTTCAAACAAACCTTGGCGGGTCGTTATCCATTTAATCGCTCGTCCACCGATGAGGCAGCCTTATTGGATTTCACGGCTTTCTTTAAGCCTGGTGGGATTTTGGATCAATTCCTTAAAGAAAATATGCAAAGTTTTGTGGATGCTCGCGGCAATTTGCTTGATACACGTGGTTCCGGATTTTCACCGGGTGCTGTTGCAGAAATTCAAAAAGCTATAGCGATTCGCAATACCTTTTTTAGAGAAAATGCGGAAGTGCCGGGTGTGAGTTTTGAATTGCGCCCCGTAAGTATGGACGAAACCGACGCTCGTTTTACCTTGGAATTGGGTGAGCAACGCATTAACTACACCCATGGCCCTAAATTCTGGAACACATTAAGTTGGACTGGTGATAAAGAATCGAAACGTTTACGCGTATTGTTTGAAGATTTGCGTGATGCGTCTTTCGATAAAATTTATACAGGCCCGTGGGTACTATTCCATTTACTGGATGATGCAAGCATTAAAGCGACCGGGCAAAGCAATACCTATTCTATTGTGTTTAGTGTTGGCGGCGCAGCAGACGATCCTAAAACAACACACAAAATTGTTTATGAAGGGCGGGCAAACAGTGTTAACAATCCTTTCAGAAGGGATTTGTTAAGTTCATTCAGATGCCCGGAGTCTTTATAATGAACCCGAATAACCCTGTTGGTTTTTTTGGAAAATTACCGGCCCACGGTGATTTTATTTACCGTGGCCTGCCGACCAATTTCATTAACATTTGGGATGAATGGCTACAGGGTTTTGTTAAATGTTCGCAGGAGCAACTTAATGAAGCGTGGCTGGATATTTATTTAACCAGCCCGATCTGGCGCTTTGCATTATCGGAAGGTGTTGTTGATCAATATGGTTGGGTGGGGATTGTACTACCCAGTGTGGATCGTGTAGGTCGTTATTTTCCGTTTTCAATTGCCGCGCGTGTTTCGTCAGAATTAAATCCGTTGGATCTGGTATCCCAAACAGCTTGGTTTGAATCCATCGAAGCTCTTGCGTTGAAGGCGCTTGACGGGCAAGTCGCTATAGATGATTTGGTTAATGATTTGAATGGTCTCTCACTTGACCAGACTGCAATATATCATTGTGGGCCTTCCAACTCCTATCAAAAAGGCGCCGTTATTGCGATGGATTATGATGTGAATTCACCAAGCTCGGTACTTGCACCTTTATTTCATTCTATGCTGAAAGAAAATCTGTCCAGCTACAGCGTGTGGACCACGCAGGGTTCTGAATTGGTCGAGCCCTGTTTATTTTATTGCGCGGGTTTGCCCTCTCTGCAAAATCTTGCTGCCATGTTAGATGGTCAGTGGGTAGCAAGGGGTTGGAACCAGCCGTGCCGGTTAACGACGGTGTAATAGTTGTGAGTGTAAATATGATCACTGGCGGAAACTCGAATGATTGATAAAACATTCAGACGACCCATTCAATGGACCAGCGCTGCAAAAACAGATGTCGGTGTTGTTAGAGACGTTAACGAAGATGCTATTTTTCAGAAGCCTGACATTGGTCTATGGGCCGTTGCGGATGGAATGGGCGGCCATTTAGTTGGCGATGTAGCCAGCGGTAAAATAGTTGCAGCTTTGGAAGTAGTTGAAGTGGACCCCGTGCTAAGTCGTTATGTCAATAAAGTGGAGGACGCTCTGCTTGATGTGAATGAAAAAATGATTGAGTACGCTCAGGTCATGTTTGATGAAGGCACTATGGGTAGTACTGTGGTAAGCCTTATCATCAAAGACAGAATCGGTGTTTGTTTATGGAGTGGCGACTCTCGTTTATATCGGTATCGCAATCAAAAATTAGTGCAGCTCACCCGCGATCATAGCCAGCTGGAGGACATGATCGAGTTTGGCTTATTATCCAGGGAAAACGCCGCGAGTTACTCGCAGAAAAATGTTATCACCCGCGCGATTGGTGTTGAGTCACCGCTTTATCTTGATGTAAATATTTTTACGACACAAATTGGTGATATTTTTATTTTATGTAGTGATGGTCTATATAATGTTGTTAGCGAGCAGGAATTAATCGAAACATTTACATCGCGAAATGTTGACACTATTGCGGAAGATTTAATTCACAAAGCTATCCAGTACGGCGCGCCAGACAATGTATCCGTTGTGGTTGTGCAGGGCAGTGCTGGCAAGGTGCAGGCAGTTGATACTGCACAAGGATGAAAAAAAGGAATCTAATTTATGAGTGATCCAAAAGAT
>CBHTVU010000277.1:0-4921 GCA_966096785.1 uncultured Gammaproteobacteria bacterium
TGCATCGCGAAATGTTGACACTATTGCGGAAGATTTAATTCACAAAGCCATCCAGCAAGGCGCGCCAGACAATGTATCCGTTGTGGTTGTGCAAGGCAGTGCTGGTAAGGTGCAGGCAGTTGATACTGCACAAGGATGAAAAAAAGGAATCTAACTTATGAGTGATCCAAAAGATGGCGATAAGACAACTATTAAGCCGACACCACCGGCGGATGACAGCCGCACGAGAGTAGCGCCGCGCCCGGTTGCGCCAAATCCAGCCAATCCGGTTGCCACTACGCAAGATGAAAAAACGCAAGTAGCTCCGCGCAAACCCCTGGATGATGGAAAACTCCGCTCGGCTTTACCAAATGAAATTCGCTCTGAAACTCCGGTCAGCGACGACAAAACTCGTGTAGTGACACGCAAGCCGGAGAGCGATGAAAAAACTCGGACTCCGGTGCGCAAACCTGCGCCGACGCAGGAAAAGTTAAGTTCAGACTCCGGCGACAAAACACGCTTTGTTGCGCCGCAAAAAAATACCAACAAGGTAAAAACTGACGCTACGCTTATTACTGAAAATCCTTCCGCTATGGATGCAAATGCTCCTGGTTATCTGGACCCGGGCACACACGCTTATCCTGTATTGAAAAATCGTTTTGTATTTGAAGAGCTCCTGGGTTCGGGTGGTATGGGAGCTGTTTATAAAGCGAAAGATCTCCTAAAAATTGAAGCGCAAGATCGCGAGCCCTACGTTGCAATCAAAGTTTTGAGTGATGAATTCAAATCACATCCTGAAGCTTTCATGGCGCTACAGCGCGAATCTCGCAAAAGCCAGAAGATAGCGCACCCTAACATTGTTAACGTGCATGACTTTGACCGGGATGGCGATACGGTTTTCATGACCATGGAATACATGGAGGGTAAGCCGCTCGATAAATTGATAAGCCAATATCGTGGAATTGGTTTACCCAGCGAAGATGTTTTGAAAATATTAGGTGGTATTTGTGCTGCACTAACCTATGCGCATGCGCAAAAAATTATCCACTCGGATTTTAAACCTGGAAATATTTTTGTTGGCCTTAACGGTGTTGCGAAGGTCTTCGACTTTGGTATTGCGCGTGCAGTTGCTAAGGCAGAAAACAGAGAAGAAAGCCTGGATGATAAGACTGTTTTCGATGCGGGCAAGTTGGGGGCACTGACACCAGCTTATGCCAGCTTGGAAATGCTAGAGGGTAAAACACCAGATGTGCGCGATGACGTTTATGCATTGGGTTGTATTGCCTATGAATTATTCACGGGCGAACACCCCTATAATCGTGTTCATGCTGATGAAGCAAAACGACGCAAATTAAAACCTAAAAAAATTCCTGGACTAAAAAAACATCAGTGGCTTGCCATAGAGCGGGCTATAGCGTTTGAGCGGGAAAATAGAACAGAATCAGTAGAAGAGTTTTGGCGAGAATTCAATAAAAAAACCAGTTATACAATATTTATTGTTATTGCTATTTTAATTGCTATGGCCGCTGGTGGTGCAGCCTATTATAAGTACCGTCCCGTAAAAGCGGTGGGGTTAACTGAAGCACAATTACGTGATCAGGTAGAGCAAAAACTTCGGCTTGAATTGAAAATGAAAGCGCTGGTGGACACACTCTCTGCAACAGATTTTTCATCGGGTGTCGAAGCCCAGCTTTGGGAGCAGGTACAGGAGTTGCGCAAACTGCTAGGGAAAGATCATGAATGGCTGGTGAAACAAGAGGCAGAAATATATAAGCGTTACCTCAAGGAAATTGATGCTGCGATTGCGAGTGGGGATTTAGTCCGTGCGCAGTCCCTGGTAAAAAATGCATACCGCTATGCTACAAATGCCGATAAATTGAAAGAGTATGAAAATTCAATCGCGTCATTATTGGAGGCGAAAAAGCAAGCTGAGCTGGAACGATTAGCGCGCGAAGGAGAACAGCAGAAACAACAAAGAGCGGTGGCGCAAGAGAAGCAACAGGCACAAAAAGAATCTGATGCAATTACTCAGCGCAACGATTCTTTTTCTATAGCACTTGGTAGCGTTGACAAACAACTGGAATGTAAAAATAATCTGGACATGAAGGACTTTGAAATTGCTATTACAAAATTGAAGTCTCTTAATTTGCAGCAATATCAAAAAGAAGAACCGCGTATTACTCGCTCGCTCGCGCAATGTATTCAGTATATCGGCAGTTCATTTCCAGAACGCGCTGAAGCAGATAAAACTTACGCGTTACGCATTTTTGTTGGTAATCCTATTATTGCCGCTATTACCATCTTACAAAAAGATCCATGCAGTAGTTCGTTGGCGGGTATAGGAGCGCGCGGCCTGGGTGCTAGCTGTAAAGATAAAATGAGCGGCGTCAATAAAGTTCCAGTATTGGTTGTTGTTCCAGCCAAAGCAGGTATAAAAGGGTTTGCAATAGGTAAGTATGAAATATCAGCTGACGAATTTAATGATTTTTGCAAACAAACAAAATCATGTTCAGCTGTAGCGACTGAAGATCCATCGGTTCCTGTTACCAACATAACCTATGCCAACGCGGTAGCTTATACAAAATGGTTGAGTGAGAAATCAAATCGCAAATATCGGTTACCTACGTCCGCAGAGTGGCAATATGCTGCGAAAGGCACCACGGGTAAAATTGACCAGAATAGAAATTGCAAACTTAATTCGCGCGGCATTCAGAAAGGTGGATCGTTAATTAAATCCTCACTCGGTCAGCAAAATGATTGGGGGCTTGTCAATTATGTTGGCAATGCCCGCGAATGGGTTATAGAGCGCGACGGAGCAATAGCAGCTGTGGGCGGCAGTTATGATACACCGATCGAAGAATGTGATTTAAACAATCATCAATCCCATTCAGGCGCTGCAGACGACTTCACCGGGTTTAGAGTTGTCCGTGAGTTAGTTGAATAATTTGTGCTTAATGTGTGAATCACAACAATCAGATTTTCTGGGAATTAAAATATGGAACAGCAGTATTCAGATGAAATTAAAAAGTTATCGCAAGATTATTACAACAGAAATTTGTCGCTTGAAGAATACCGTCTTCAACGAGACAAACTTATTGATCAAATGGATCGTGAATATAACGGCGTAACTCAAAATTAATAAAAATTTTATATAATGAGTGGCGATACCCTATAACTAATATCAGGTAAAAATTTAAAGGTAAAAGTATGGATTTAGTGAAGTTTTTCCAAGCCAGCGGCATTTTTATGTATCCGATTCTTATAGTGATAGCAATCGGTATTGCTATTGCTGTCGAGCGATTTATCTATCTAACCGCTTTGACAAATAAGACCAACAAAATCTGGAAGCAAATTAGCCCCATGCTGAAAGCTAATGATTTTCAGCGCGCTCAACAAGCGCTCTCAAGTATCAATTCACCCTTGGCGCGTGTGTTGAATTATGGTTTTGCTCGCTATAAACCTAACGCAAAACGTGAACGTATTGAGGCGGCTATGGAAGAGGGAGTAATGGAAGTTACTGCAGAAATTGAAGCGCGCACACATTACCTTGCTACGCTTGCAAACGTTGCGACCTTAATGGGTTTATTCGGAACTGTTATCGGCTTGATCGAGGCTTTCGGTGCTGTAGCAGGCGCTGATCCAACGGAAAAAGCTGAACTTTTATCGGCCAGTATTTCATTAGCGATGAACGCCACTGCGCTCGGTTTGTCTGCAGCTATTCCATTTTTAATCCTTCATTCTGACCTTGCGACCAAAGCCAGTAAGTTGCTGGACTCTATTGAAATGGCTGCGGTCAAGTGTTCAAACCTGATGGTGGATGAATAACTTCATGAAATTGCGTCGCAAAAAACGATTGGATGAGGTTGTTGAGTTAAACATTACAGCCTTTATGGATCTGATGGTTTCGCTCGTTTGTTTTTTACTTATCACTGCGGTGTTTTCCCGCATGAGTGTCGTTGAGCTTAATTTGCCTCAGCTGAACGCTAAAGCTAAACCCAATGAGGAAATAAAATTATCTCTACAACTTGTTGTTCATACAAACACATTCGATATACGCGATGCGAATTTAGGTTCAATTAAGCAAATTGAACGCGACCCACAAAATACGGATTGGAAATTATTTGATAAAACATTGTTGGAAATAAAATATCGTTTCCCTAACGAGCAAAATATTTCTTTATTATTAGAACCGGGAATTAGCTATAAGACCATGATTCAAGTTATGGATCATGTGCGCACTACAAATGTTATTAATGCCGGTACGGTTGAAGAAGTAGAGTTGTTCCCAAATATTTCTATAGGTGATGCACCGGATGTTATGGGTCTTGCGCCGGATGCAACTAACTCGACTGAGCCGGAAGCGCAAACCCCTGCAGGAGACGCTCAATGATTAAGTCGCGCAGAGCAAAACGCATGGAGCGCAATCATCAAAGAGCGAAAACGCCGTCAATAAATTTGGTGGCTTTTATGGATATTCTTACCATTCTGGTTTTCTTCCTGTTGGTAAATTCCTCAACAACGCAACGTATTCCGTCGCGTAAAGAACTCACGCTTCCGGTTTCCGTTTCTAAGATAGCACCGGAAGATACCTTGGTTATTCAAATCACGCGCACTGACATTCTGCTTCAAGGTGTAAACGTAGGCACTCTTGAAGAAGTCAGTAAGAGTAAAGCTGCTACCATTCTAAAGCTAAAGAATGAACTGACAGCTTTAGCGCCGAGAAATTCGCAAACCAATGACGGTATAAAAGAATACAAGGTAACAGTCATGGGTGATGAAAATATTTCTTATGAGCTTATTAGAAAAATATTAACGACATGTCAAGAAGCAAACTACACCAAAATTGCATTTGCTGCCGTGCAAAGTACCAAAGCAAAAACGCTTTAATTTCTAAATAGAAATGTAAACCGGTTAATAATAGGTTCGGGATGACAGCAATAAA
>CBHTVU010000278.1:0-4912 GCA_966096785.1 uncultured Gammaproteobacteria bacterium
TTTCCGTTACCCGCAATTTTTTGCGGCGCACCCGCAACCAAATCGATATGGTTATGAAATTCGAAAGCACCGTTTAAAACCTCAAGAGTTACGTAGGGCTCCAGTAATTTATTAAACCATACAAACGGAATGCCACTCGCATTAATATCGACATCACCCGATAGCGAAAACACATTCAGCTTACCCGCTACCGCTATTTTTGCTGTCTTATTTAAATCAGCGGCGATCGAAAAATTAGACGCATCTTTAGTGTGTAAATTTATATTTGAAACAGTGAGATTTAATAGCGAGGCGTCCATAGGGACATTATTTAATGCCAACAAACTGGAATGAAGTGTTGAATCAACCAGAGTAAGTTTTTTTATAAGGACTGAGGGAGCTTCACTGGTTGGTTTGTTTTGCGCAGCTGTTTTGGCTAAAGCTTGTTGATGTTTAATAAGATCATCAAAATTCCAAACGCCATTTTCATTTTGAGTGGCTTTGGCTTGCAGTTTTTTAATAGTAAGCTCATTGATAACAATGGCGCGTTCATGAAAAGATTGCTTGCACGCCAGGTTAAGATTCACTGAATCTGCCTGCCATAAATCTGCAGAATCTTTTAAATGTCCGACACTCACATTACATTTGAATAACTGAACATTTACTTTGTCATGCTGCAGTTGATGACCAGTTTGCTGGAAATAATTTTCAGAAATCGCGCTATTAACCTTAGGCAGCAGCCAATAATAGTAACCCAGGCTTAGCATGCCCAACACTAGAAGGATGACCAGTAAAATGCGCAGAATTATTGAGCGATACAACGTAAGCAAAAAAGATGTAGACATTCTCAAACGACCTTAACTCCGTACAACACTGATAGCCGCCAATTGAACTGGCGGCAACGACTAGGCGATTTTAGTACCCCACAAATCATACTCATCAGAATGTTCGATAAGGACATTAACCAGATCACCCGGTTTAACATTTTCTTCACCGTTTAAATAAACGCAACCGTCAATTTCGGGTGCATCGGCAAAGCTACGGCCAATTGCGCCTTCATCATCCACTTCATCGATTAAAACTTGCAGCGTTTGGCCTACTTTTAGTTTCAAACGTTCAGTGGAAATTTCTTGCTGCAATTGCATAAAGCGGTCATAGCGCTCCTGTTTAATGTCATCTGGAACGTGATCCGGCAATTCGTTGGCTTTGGCGCCTTCAACCGGTGAGTATTGAAAACAACCGACGCGATCTAATTGTGCTTCTTTCAAAAAATCCAACAACTGTTGGAAATCATCTTCTGTTTCGCCGGGAAAGCCAACGATAAATGTTGAGCGAATCGTTAAATTGGGGACTTGTTCACGCCAGCTTTTAATTCGCTCAAGCGTTCGTTCGACTTGCCCAGGGCGACGCATCTTACGCAACAAAGTCGGACTGGCATGCTGGAAAGGAATATCCAAATAGGGAAGAACTTTACCTTGCGCCATCAATGGAATTACGTTGTCCACATGCAGATACGGATACACATAATGCAAGCGAACCCAAACGCCAAGCTCACCAAGCGCGGCCGCCAATTGATACATATCTGTTTTTAATGGACGACCATCCCAGAAATCCGTGCGATGTTTAATATCCACCCCGTAGGCCGAAGTATCTTGCGAAATCACAAGTATTTCTTTTACGCCAGCCTTAACTAACCGTTCTGCCTCACCCATTACCTGACCTATGGGACGGCTCACCAATTTGCCACGCATGTCCGGAATGATGCAGAAACTGCAGGAATGATTACAACCTTCAGATATCTTCAAGTAGGCATAATGACGTGGTGTGAGTTTTATACCTTGTGGCGGAACCAAATCTGTAAAAGGGTCATGTTTGGGATTAGGCGGGAGATGCTCATGTACCTGAATCAGGATTTCCTCGTAGGCGTGGGCACCGGTAACGCCTAGAACATTCGGGTGGATCTGGATAATTTCGTCTTTTTTTGACCCAAGACAACCAGTAACCAGCACCTTGCCATTCTCAGCCAGCGCCTCTCCAATGGCGCCCAACGATTCTTGCACCGCACTATCGATAAAACCGCAGGTATTCACAATCACCATATCAGCATCGTTGTAGCTAGGCACAATGTTGTAACCTTCAGTGCGCAATTGGGTAAGGATTCGCTCGGAGTCGACGAGGTTTTTGGGGCAACCCAGTGAAACGAAACCGATAGTGGGATTGCCGTTGGAATTGGATGTCATAGATAAGGCCAGATGGGTGACAAAATAAAAGGCCGCTATTGTAGGCGTTCAGGCTTTTTTTTGCATGAGGTTAAAGGTTGGCGGACAAAAATTCCCTGTCAGACAGGCTCATTTCCTACTTAATCCTCATGGATTTTGCCGGGTCGCCATCCAAATCTGGCTTGGTAGCTAATTGGCCGCACCAACAGGAATAAATTTGCTATAGAGCCCCGTATTATCAAAAGTGGCGATTTCAAACTCGTAATCGCCTTGCAAGTGGTCAAAATAGTAAGAATCCGCATAGGCATCATTAATAAGGATGCTAGCGAAGTCGGGATCGGTCTTTAGTTTGTACCGGATTTCATAGCCACCGATCTCACTAATATCGAGATATTCACCATTTTCCCGGGCTACTGGAACAGACCACAGAAGTTGTACTGGGCCCTCAACATTTTCCGCGACAACAGAAGAGCTGGCTAAAGAAGATTTGGGAGCTGATGAAACACTTGTGGATTTTGACGAAGAAAGTGCAAATGAAGAGTGAGTAGAGCTCTGAGAAGAATCGGGTTGGTTATTGCCCATGGTAATTTGTGAGCTCGTGGTAGTGACTGCCTGATTGTTTGAACTACCGCCTCCTCCACCGCCACCACCGCACGCAGCCGTTAGTAAAGGCGCAACAAAAATCATCATCGCTGTAGTAGCTTTTAACCTGCGCTGCCAACTTAAATTCGTATTGAGTTGATGGCGACTGATATAGCCAAGCTCAATTAAAATTTCCCCGAGTTCATGTCGGGTATGAATCGAAGAAATTTTTTCGCTGTCGTATCTGGATCTTTGTAATTCAATTGCTTGACGCAATTGCGGAGCCGATATTAATCCCTTTTCAACTAAAAGATCGCCTAGACGTAAAGATTTATGAAGATCTGGCATAATAATTCTTCTACTAGTTTCAATTCGCATGCGCTGCAAATTTTCTATTTATTACGATAGCGCATGAAACTACTTTTCGAAAAAATTATTTATTTATGGCTTTGCCAATCGATAGCAAAATCTGTTCTATAGAGGACTTAGTGGTACCTATATTAAGGCGCATAAAACCACCTCCATCTTTGCCAAAAACTGTTCCCGGGCTCATGCCTACTTTGCATTCCTTAATAAAAAAGTCGCGCAATTGTAGGTCCGTCATTCGTAATTCACGGCAATCAAGCCAAAGTAAGTAAGTGGCTTCGGGTTTATGCATTTTTATTTGAGGAATATTTTTTTTCAAATAGTCAGCAACAAAGTCGCGCGTATTCCCAATGTACTTCATGAGCGCATTTAACCATGCATCACCACCCTTATAAGCCGCTTCGAATGCGGCAATACTTAGGGGATTCCTATTACCCACATGAAGCGATTCAAATATTTGATTCATAGCGTTGCGCTGATTCGCATTGGGAATAACCAACGCAGATAATCCCAAACCTGGAATATTGAATGTTTTATTGGGTGCGATAGTGGTAATAATTTTATCTTCCGGTTCAGCCAAACGGCCCAACATAGTGTGAGTATTACCGGGATAAATTAAATCGCAGTGAATATCATCTGAAAGAATTGTAAGATTATAGCGGCGCGCAATTTCCAATACTGATTGCAATTCCTCCCGAGTCCAGACCCGGCCGACAGGATTGTGGGGAGTACAGAGAATTAATAATTTGGCGCCCTGCTGAGCGCAAGCTTCCAAATGCTCAATGTCTATTTCATAGCGCCCATTAATTTCGCGCAGCGGATTTAAAATTAATTTGCGATTATTCGTAGTAACAGAAGAAAAGAAAGGAAAGTAAACCGGAGGCTGTACGATAACACCCTCACCCTCTTTCGCAAATGCCTGCACCGCAGCAAAAAGAGAAGGAACAACTCCCGGCGCCATAAGAATCCATTCCCGCTCAATTTTCCACTGATGGCGCCGCCAAAACCAGTTGATGATAGACTCATAAAGACTTTCAGGATAAAGCGTGTAACCAAATACCGGATGTTGCAGACGAGTTTGCAGCGCGCTTGTTACACAATCTGGAACTGCGAAATCCATATCAGCAACCCACGCCGGAATTACATCCGTTGTTCCAAAATAACTTTGACGGCCATCAAATTTTACGGAGTTGGTGTTTTCTCGGGAAATGGGTTTATCAAAATCAAATAACATACTCGACCTTTTAATATATTATCGTCATACCCGCGCAGGCGGGTATCCAGCCGTTAAAGAATGGACTCATATAAATCAAACCACTCAGGATTCTTTTCTTGAATTAATCTGATTTTCCATTCCCTATTCCATTGCTTTAATTGTTTCTCTCTGAGGATTGCAGCCTCCATAGTTTGATGCTGCTCATAATAAACTAATTTCGTTAAATCATATTTTTTGGTAAAACCATCAACCACATGTTCTTTATGTTGCCATACACGACTAACAAGATCACTGGTGACACCAATATACAAGGTTCCATTAGGTTTATTGGTAATTATATAAACTGTAGGTAATTTCATAATTAAATCCTTTTAATCAATGTATTACTAAAAGCTGGATACCCGCCTGCGCGGGTATGACGAGAACATTAACTGATTTACTTAACTCGCTCCCAAAAAGTAACTTCAGAAAGCGTATGTTGGAATTTGCGTTTAGTTTCCCGAATGACGAAAGGTACTTCTATAGGTTGTTGAAGAAGTTTGAAATGTTC
>CBHTVU010000279.1:0-4886 GCA_966096785.1 uncultured Gammaproteobacteria bacterium
AACTAAGTCGTGCCACAGGCTCCTGTCCTTGTGTTCCACCAATTCCTGGAAATAACGGCGAACAGTGTTTGGTGTATCGCACCATTGAAGATTTGGAGGCGATTACTTATTCCGCATCGCAAAGCAAAATCGGTGTTGTAGTGGGTGGCGGTTTATTAGGTTTGGAAGCTGCTGCTGCATTAAAAGCGGCCGGACTTGAAACTCACGTCGTAGAATTTGCACCGCGTTTGATGGCAGTACAATTGGATGAGGGCGGTGGTAAATTATTGCGCCGCAAAATCGAAGCCATAGGCGTAAGAGTTCACACCCAAAAAGCAACGACTGAAATTGTTGCAGGAACAGAAACTCGTTACCGCATGAATTTTGCTGACGGTAGCCATTTAGAAACCGACATGATTTTGTTCTCTGCTGGTATCCGCCCGCAAGATGAACTCGCACGCAAATGTGGAATTCAAGTCGGCGATCGCGGCGGTATTGTTGTAGATAACAATTGCCAAACATCCGTGAAAGACATTTATTCCATAGGTGAATCAGCACTTTGGCAAAATCGTATTTACGGTTTGGTTGCACCTGGTTATCACATGGCGAAAGTTGCTGTGTCGCATATTACTGGTGGTAGTGAAGAATTTACCGGTGCAGACATGAGCACCAAATTAAAATTATTGGGCGTTGATGTAGCGTCCGTTGGCGATGCGCACGGGAACACTCCTGGCTCGTTAAGTTACACCTACAGCAACGATGTAGAAGAAGTTTACAAACGTATTATTGTTTCTGCCGACAATACAAAATTATTGGGTGCGGTGTTAGTAGGTGATGTAGAAGCCTACGGTGTACTGCAACAAATGTGCGTTAACGGAATGGATTTACCTGAAGATCCTAATGGATTGATTTTACCTTCCGTTGATGGCGCTGGCTCTGCAATGGGTGTAGATGCGCTACCAGAATCTGCACAAATTTGTTCGTGCATGGATGTAAGCAAAGGTGCAATTTGCTGCGCAGTGCAAAATGGTGCAACGACAATGAGCGCCATTAAAGATGCCACTAAAGCATCGACTTCTTGCGGTGGCTGTACCGCACTTGTTAAGCAAGTCATGGATTCTGAATTAATTAAACTTGGCGTGGAAGTTAGCAACAATATTTGCGAACACTTTCCGCACTCACGCAAAGAATTGGCGGACATTGTTCGCATCAAAAAAATCAAATCCTTCGATGAATTGTTGGATGGGCACGGGCATGGTTTGGGTTGTGATATCTGCAAGCCCGCAGTAGCTTCAATTCTCGCGTCTTTCTGGAACGAATATGTATTGGACGACAAACATATCGGCCTGCAAGACACTAATGATATTTTCCTTGGCAATATGCAAAAAGATGGCACTTATTCAATAGTACCGCGTGTAGCAGGTGGAGAAATTACACCGGAAAAATTAATTGTTCTTGGTCAAGTCGCAAAAGAATACAAACTCTACACCAAGATCACTGGTGGCCAACGTATAGATTTATTCGGGGCGCAACTACATCAACTACCCGCGATTTGGAAAGTATTAGTCGAAGCAGGTTTTGAAACAGGTCATGCTTACGGTAAATCACTTCGTACTGTTAAGTCCTGTGTGGGCAGTACATGGTGTCGATATGGTGTGCTTGATTCTGTCGGTATGGCGATCACCTTGGAGAATCGCTACAAAGGTGTTCGCGCTCCGCACAAAATTAAATTTGGTGTTTCTGGCTGTACGCGTGAATGTGCTGAAGCGCAATCAAAAGATTTTGGTGTGATCGCAACCGAAAGCGGTTGGAATTTATTTGTATGTGGTAATGGCGGTATGCGTCCACGTCATGCGGATTTATTCGCGCAAGGTTTGGATGACGCAACGCTGATCAAATATATTGACCGCGTCATGATGTTCTATATTCGCACTGGTGATCGCTTACAACGTACATCGGTATGGCTGGAAAATCTGGATGGCGGTTTAGCGTATCTCAAGAAAGTGGTGATTGATGACAAGCTTGGTATAGCTGAAGAACTGGAAGCGCAAATGCAAGCAAACATCGATCAATACCAATGCGAATGGAAAACAACCGTTGAGAGCCCAGAACGGTTGAAACGTTTCAAACACTTTATTAACTCTGATGAGCGCGATGATAATTTGGCATATGTATTAGAGCGTGGACAAATTCGCCCCGCGTTTAAAGAAGAACGGACCAATACGATTGAATTGGTTGAGTTAGTGGATTAGACCTCACCCTAGCCCTCCCCTTCACAAGGGAGGGAATAGCCAGGCTAGGGTAAATCGCGTCAAAAAATACAATCTGCCCCTCCCCCTGACAAGGGGGAGGTTAGGAGGGGGTAGCCTCTCAAACAATTTTTGCGAGAACATACGATGAGTGAAAAAATGTGGATTAGTGTGTGCGAATATCACGACTTATTACCGGACACAGGTCTTTGTGCCCTTGTAAATAAGAAACAAGTTGCCTTGTTTAATTCGCGTCGTTTAAACGAAGTCTTCGCCGTTTCAAATTACGACCCTATCGGCGAAGCCAATGTTTTATCGCGCGGTATTCTTGGCTCAATTGGCGATGAAGTTGTTGTTGCATCACCACTGTACAAACAGCATTTTAATTTACGCACCGGTGAATGTCTGGAAAAGCCGGAATATAATATTTCCGTTTACCCGGTACGCGTCGAGGATGGCCTGGTACAGGTGCAGATTTAATGTAGGTTCTGATTTTTGTTTCTGGTTTTTTAAGTCCCTTCTTCTTCGACTGCTTCATGAGTCGTTTATGGGCAGCCTCTCAGGCTGCCCTTTTTTGCTCCGTAACAACATCTGCGTTAAATTAATTTATAACATCAATGTAGTGCTCAAATGTTGGTGTGGCCATTTCGTTGTGGGTTTCTTTAAACTCAATATCTTGTAACTCCAGGGAAGCGTTGTTCACACTTTTCAAGCGCGTAACAAAATCAAGATTAGAAAGATAATTTCCCTGGCGAGTGCTCGAAGTAAAAATCGACATTTTTTCAGCTTTCGATTGCGACAAACTCGCTTTCAAATTTTGTTGAATTTCCGGAGGGTTAGCCCAAAAAGCGCCGTCGCTCAAAATATAGCTGCTAAAGTAAGGCTTATTACCGGTTTCCTGACTCAACAAAATTTCCCCCAAAGTCGCGCCCATAGATGCTCCAAAAAAAATACGGTCGGTATTAGTGCGATACTGCTTTTCAATTCGAGGAATAATTTCTTCTTTCAGGAAACGAATATAGGCTATTGCACCAGGCAACTGATAATCTTTCATGCGACGGTCGTCTGGCCCCTGCTCAATCGCAACAACAATATAGTTTTTATGGTGGGATTCTACCGCCTTATGAAATTCTTTTACCCATTGCCCATCTGTCAAATAGATCACAGGAAATTTTTCTTTGGAGGATTCATAATTCGGCGGTAAATACACTGAATAAGGGTAATCTATTTTTGTGTGTTTGGATTTGTACTTTAATCCATCAGTGAACTTGCCTTGAATTTTATAATCAGCCACAGGTATCCAACGCGAACTCATAAAAGTACCTTTGGCTTTAAAGGCACCATTGCCAACATCTACATCAAACTGACCCGTATAGAATTGATCAAAATGTAATTGGATGTCGAAAGGTGTATCTCCATTTAATGTACCTTGAATACGCTTATTAAAAGCGTCTATAGGAACCAGCTGATAATCCCTGGTTTCGTAAACCTTATTATTGAGTGTGAATTTTGCATAATGCGGATCGCTAAAATTCATAGTGATTTTAGACCCCGGTTTTATATCAATGTTTTTTTGATTGGCATCAACAGATTGGAAAATAAAATCAAGATTGGAATTGGGTAGACCTTTTTCCATCATCTCCAATTTCCCATCTGTAGCGTGGAATGTACCTGCATGACTGTAATGGAGTTGGCCAGAGGCGCTATGATTTTGGTCAACGTTAATTTCAAATGTGCCTGAGGAAGCCGTCAAATAAATTAATTCCGTTTTTATGTTGATCTCCAAATTGGCACCACCGTCCTGCAATTTTAATTGCTGAAATATTTTGCCTTGGTTGCCAGCGGCGGCGTATTTATATTCCGAACCCCATGCGAAGCCGTTGTAATCGCGGGCATCGCTAAATAAGCGATCTGCAAAGAAATAATATTTGAAGCTACCGTCTCTGGGCAGCATGGGATTATTCCCTGCGTCTGTTTTGGTAATTTCAAATGCAAATGCACTTCCCTGCAGACTGATTGGTGCAGCAACTGTCTTCGCTTGGTTGCTGGTCGATATTTTTTTTGTCGCATCTGTATTACTGCTGGTGCAACTTGCCAACAAGGCTATAAGAGCCCCGACCAGCAAACCGAACTGGTATTTATAAATTAATTTCTTCACGACGCCTCCATCAGGTACGCACTTGGAAACAATGCCGATTTATTTAACTCAGCTATTAATATAGGTTGGATATACAAAACTCTTGCTAAATCCCGCAAACATCTTATGCGATGTGCAGATGCTTCCGCCTTGGAAATTTCACATACTGCCACCTAGGATCGGGAAGCATAGCTTGCAAGTCTTTTACAAACACTTAGATGCTTTTTTACAAGGTTTGGATTCACAGTGTTAAAGAAAATAGTGTGATCACAATAACTCTAAGAAATCTGTATAAATAATGGCTTATTAATTGCTCAATATTTATTGATTAAATTTACATAGCCACATGTCTATTACAGAGGGGATTTTATGAATCGCAATGACGTAACTGAAAAAATTATTACCTATAAAGTCTTAAACGACATTAGGTGGAGCTATGTTGCTAAAAAACTAGGGTTGAGCAAGGAATGGGTAACAGCAGGCTGTCTTGGGCAGATGACATTCAATGCCGAGCAAGCAAA
>CBHTVU010000280.1:0-4859 GCA_966096785.1 uncultured Gammaproteobacteria bacterium
AGTCCGGTACAATACCGAATTCAGTCCTTTCCTTAACCCCAAAATAATGTCCAACTTTTGGGGTGCAGTTCATTTCTGTATCGGGCTTCGGTAGCGCGTTTTTCTAATTAAATATCAATCAAGACTTGCTATCGATGTTATTTCCTATTAATGAATAATTGGGCCTTCACTAACCACCTCAAAGTTACATTTGTCTCCATCACACAACTGTTTGAGGTCAAATCCCCAGCGTTCGTTACATTGCACAGACCATTTCGAATTCTTAAATTCGTAAACCAAGCAAATATTTTCTGCAAAGGAGTCACTAAGAAAATTACTATCTATAAATTTTCCACTTTTATCCAAATATTCAACTGCCTTTATTGCACCATGAATTTCGTCTGGATCAGAACTTACCACTATTTTTTGCCTCGACATGGTAGTCACTGCCTGAAGAGCTGGATATTCACAACTCCAGTTATCGTGCGAAGGTTTACAATTAACAGATATTCTCAAAGGATAACCGTCCAAGTTGTTATGAGGCTTACAGTCAATAAACACATCTGTTGGAAAACGAAGACCTTTAACTGTTTGTGCAGATATTTTATCTATCTCTGTTCCAACGAACTTTATACAAGAAATATTTTCAAATTTTTTCTTTTCATTTGTCGATATTTCTATAGAAATATTCGGTGAATTTGTTATTTCAATTGCGTAGGTTTTAAAAGATACAATGCTAAATACTAAGAGTGCTAGCGCCCCAGTAAAACAAACAGTTTTATTGAAAAAAACATAAATTTTCATAATTATTACTCAAGAGTTGGCAGATTCAGCTTATAGTTCATCATAAATTTTTTCTGCTGCATTATTGAACTCTTTTTGGTGTGAACGATTATTTACATCAAGTACATTTCTATCAACTATGCCATGCATCGCTTCATGTATGATAATTACACCAACCATCGCGCTACTGTCACGGGCGAGGTCAACACCTTTGATAGTACTACCATCTTTATTTAACCCCGTAGCAGCTTCTTGACCAATTGTTGTTGTATTTCCATTGGTATGCGCACCTGTGCCTGCCGCCTTAGGGTCATAAACTACATTCCTACCAACTAACTCCCTCCCTATAGCTGGCGCCGGCACTTTTGCTGTCGTTCCATCTACATTTTTTACGGTAACTGATTTATTTTTTGCCGATAAAAGTCCATTGGCAACTTTCTTTTGCATATTATTATAAGCATCCCTCTGGGTTTGAGTTAGCTTCTCTCCTCCCTTATCAATTTTGCAAGATGTAACAACACCTTTGTCATTTTGTTCACAAGATAATCCCGTGGAATCAGTCTTATTAACAGGATCATTACCTACATAACTGTAGAGATCCATATCATCTTTGTAACCAATCGGTGTTCCTTCGCACCGTCGTAGCTACAAACGCTTACAACCCAAGCCCTGCGCAGCTTTCAACGGCGCACAGCCTAACATGAACCCTTAAATTTTTCACACAGACCCCAAGGCGCTTTTTGATTTATCTAACACTTGGCGCATAAACATGTGACCGCTTTTTGTTTTCCATTATTTTTCAATTCATTTTTTAAAGCGAAGCTTGTTTTTTTAGTTCTCATTCCCAGCTCAACATCTCCCTATAAATAACCAAGGAATAAAAAATGAGTAACATTAACGGTAATTTTAATGCTGGCGGAGACATGAATGTGGCCAATGGCAACATCAGTATTTACCAGCAAACAGAAACATATAAATCCATTGATCAGATGATACCCGACGAGCTACGCGCCGAACTGAAGAGCCGTCGCCAGAAGCTTAAAGCTGATAAATCAACCAGAAGAAGTAAGGCTCCAAAGTGGTTAGCATTACCTCTTTTGGGAGCTTTTCTTGGAGTGTATTTTGTAGAGTATTCACTTCAGTTTTTAAACCATGATATTAATATTCATAGTCTTTTTGATTTACTTTCACATTTTGTGCATTCTTACCCGCCCTATGTATTAGTGCCTGTTATCGCAGGATATTTGTTAATTCTCTGGGGCTTGCCCGCACGTATGATTTTAGATTTGCTATTTAATGATGATGAAGTAATGCAAATTCATCGTGCGACTATTCGTGAGATTTTATTGTTACTTAAGCAGAGGGAGTAAATTTACTTTTTAGTTTTTTGTTTCCATTATTTTGTGAAAGATGTTTTTTGCTTTCGCAGTTAGCGAAGATGCGCGCAATTTATTGCGCGTGGCTTTGCTAACCACGTGCGGCGGTAAGTGGTGATGGAGAGGAAGACCTAAACCCGCACGTCATTGCGGTGTGCGCTACAACGCACACAACCCCGTGCGACCAGCACGTAAAAACCCTACCTTAATGACGACACGATAAATAACCTTGGGGCACGATAACAACAGCCAGCACAGGGCTAGCCCGTGCTGGCGGGTAGGGTTTTTCGGGCGGGGAAGGAGCGCAGCGACTGGGGGAGGCATGGCTTGGATAGCGGCCGCTGCGCTGGCGTGACCTTTGCGCTTTTGCAAAGGGCATGACAGAGGCGCAGCAGCCACATTATTTCCTATGCAGTGCGTAGCGCTGCCCGACAGAGCGAAGCGACGGAGGTGAACGAACGGGATTTATTTTCCGGTAGCGCGTTGCGAGCTTGGCGATTGCTTTGCGCTATTTTTGCAAAGCAAGTGACGAGCGGAATGGTGCTAATGATCCAGTTCATCTTCATTTTCTTTTTGCAATTGCGCTAATAAATCATCTTTGCTTTCCAGCTTCGCCGGATGTGTTGCCGCATGTACTTCCTGTAATTTTCTGATCGAGACATGCGTATAAATTTGGGTTGTATTTAAATCGGCGTGACCCAGCATCGCTTGGATATAGCGAACATCTGCGCCGTTTTCCAGCATGTGCGTAGCCATTGCATGACGTAATAAATGGCACGAACCAGGTACAGTAATTCCTGCATCGCGCAATAAGCGTTTTACGCGATTTCCTAAACGGTGCTCGGTGTAACTCTCACCATAATCGGTTAAGAACACTGCATTATTGCGTTCATCAATCACCAGAGTATGGCGCACACAATCAAGATATTTTTTTAACCACTGCGCTGCTCGCTCACCCAATGGCACTACACGGTCTTTCCCGCCCTTCCCTTGCCGCACAAACACGATTAAGCGTGGCAGTGATATGTCTTCCAACATCAGGTTGCATAATTCAAAGCGACGAATGCCGGTGCTATAAAGCACTTCCAGAATCGCGCGCTCTTTAATTCCGGTGGGTTTATTGGTATTCACACTGGATAGCAAGTGTTCCACTTCTTCCAGCGTGAGCACAGTAGGCAATGATGGATTGGTCTTAGGTGTAATTAATTCCGAGGCGGGGTTATAGAGTAAATAATTATCTTGCGTGAGCCATTTAAAAAACTGTTTGATGCTGGTGATGTAGGCACTACGAGAACCTACCGTAAGCGGTTCGCCATTCTCTTGCCGATAATAAAATAAAAAGCGCTGATAGGTCTCCAGAATCGGTTTGGTGATGTCTTGCGGTTTTTCGATACCACGATCATCACACCAGCTGGCAAAGCGCCTGATGTTGCTCTCATGACGCCGCAAAGTTTCCACTGACATATTGCGCACCAGCATAGTTTCTTTAAAGCGTAGTAAGTAAAAATAAAACTGTGTATGTTCAATCGCTATCGGTGGGCGCTTGTGAGGCATGTTGCGTTTTTGTTTGATGGCCATGTGTACGATTCCTTTTTGGTTTTATTTTTTACACAGCCAGATACGCATTTTCTACCCAGTCTTTTTGTAATTCGTGCAAAGGCGCGTGGCCATTGGCTTTCACGTTGTTTTCATCACCCGCGATCACCCCGCGTTGAGGCCGCGTTGGCACCGCGAACCCTGCCACTTCACCCCGCGAACTTTTTATCGTATTACTATTTTTCTTTTCTTTTAGTTGCTCGATATCGAGCAAGCCCATTAAAAACGTGTTGCCGCTTTCACCTTCACCGCTGTACAACAATTCGTAATCAAACGACTGGCCGCGACCACCGCGATGCATGAGTAAATATTCCATACTCATCAGCCGTTGCATATGCACACGCACTTGCGTTTCACTCCACCCGCACAGTTCACGCACGTAACGGCGGCTAAAACGAAAGTCACGTTGTTCAATGCCTTGCGCTTTGCAATCACGGCTTACACCGCTTTTAATAATGTTTAACAGCTGACGCGTTTGCGGTGGCAACTCATCCAGTGTTTTTCCTAACACTTCATGCGCGAGTTGATTTGCTAATGCAATGTCTTGTGCAGTCACTTCGATATATTCCAGCGCTCCCAGGGTTTTAATGTCACGCTGGTATTGATGCAGCAATGCAATGCTGTCGATCAGTGTTAAATACTTTTCATGATCACGCCGTGTCCGCGTTTTATCACTGAGGAAGGTTAATTGATCAGCGTAAGGATTGATAACAGCCAGCGGCTTTAACAAGCGTTGTGCGTTGCGGTGAAGCTTTAATACAGCTTCTTTTTTTATTTTGGACTCTAAACCCTGCAAGGTTCGCTTTAATCGCTGCGCACGGTGAATCGCTTCGGTTTGTTCGCGTGATTCGTTTACGGTTAATACTAAACAACGGTTTAATAATTCTTCGTCTATGTCGATAGCTGTAGTAGTTAAGAACAACATCACCGGGCCTTCAACTTTATATTCACGGGTAACCAGCTGGCCACTCGAATCGTCTTTACCCGTTGATGCAATGGTGACTTCACCTTCGCTCTGTAACAGCTTTAATGCGTAGCTGGCGGTGTGTGCACCTTCTTCTTCGCTAATGGCGAGGATTTTATTTTTTAATCGCGTTTCGCCCATGTAAAACAAACTCTGGCCTG
>CBHTVU010000281.1:0-4853 GCA_966096785.1 uncultured Gammaproteobacteria bacterium
TCGGCCAAGCTGCAAATTGCAGTAGACGTTTCAGGTTCATGCATTCTCCAGTGCCAATACGGCTGCAGTAAAAACCCCGCGAAGCGGGGTTAAAAAATTATTGTTGTAATTAACCGATTTTTAATGTGTCTGGTGTTTTAGTAGCGCTTTGACACTGCTGCATTGTCGAAGTCGTAATCTTCCGGTGTTTCTGTGGGTCGAATGATCGCGTGTTCATCGTCGCGCAAACCATAATCTTCGCTAAGTGCACCTTTTGCACCTACAGGCTTTGGTGCCCAATCTCTCGGCGGCTCTATATGCTGGGCAGTAACATAGCTTCCTTTGGTCTCGCCAAGGCTGTTAGATGAATCCAGAATTTTGCGACTGATCTCAGGCGTTGCAAGGCGCAAGGCACTGCTCGCCAAATGCTCGTGCATTTCGCGGTAGCAACGTGTCATATCTTGGATATGTTGGGCCGTTTGTGAGAAAGATTCAGCTACATCACGCTGATAAGTTTGTAGTGAACTTTCCGCTTCGTTGAGACGGTCTTCTAATTCACGGCTGTAAATATTAGAGCGGAAAATATGCAATAGGAACGCGCCCAAAGCAGTGCCGCAGAGCAAAAAGAAAAAGCCTGTAAAAACAAGGGTGCTGAGTGAGAACACAAAAGTCTCCTTAACGACTGTCGAGAAAGGTAGAATTCGCTCACGCGCCCTATGCTCGTGAATTTAAAGCCCGACGAATTCTTAGAGCTTGCACTTATAGTATAAGCCTTTTGTTAAAATAGGTCGGTAAAAAATTGGGTTTAAAGGTGTGGTTGCCCACCTTCGGTTGAGTAAATCATCTTGTTGAATGAAAAAGAATCAAAAATTAATATTCCTGGTCCTGTCGGCGTGCTGGAATCAGTACTAACTCGAGGTTCCGGCGATGCCTTCCTTTCATCCATGAATGGCCTTGTGATTATTTGTCATCCTCATCCTGTACATGGTGGGACTATGGATAACAAGGTTGTAACTACACTCATGCGCACCTATCGAGATTTAGGTGTTCATGCTCTGCGCTTTAATTTCCGAGGTGTTGGCTGTAGTGAAGGTTCGTTCGATAATGCTGCAGGCGAATTGGATGACCTACTTGCAGTTATCGCCTGGGCCAAAGCACATTTATCAAACGCTTCCATTTTGATGGCGGGTTTTTCATTTGGTTCATCCATTGTTGCACGTGCTAGTTATAGTGTTGAAAATCTGTATCACCTGACTTTGGTGGCTCCCCCTGTAGAGCGTTATGAATATGATCGTGATGGTCTCTTCCCTGCTCCCCTGTGTGTGGTTCAAGGCGATCAGGACGAGCGCGTGGTTGCGAAAGGAGTGTATGACTGGGTTGCCAAATTAAATAGCCCTACAGAGTTAATTCGTTATCCTGAAGCAGGTCATTTTTTTCATGGATTCTTATCATCTTTAAAAGAAGACCTTACTGAAATCTTAATCCGCCAAATTATTCGTTAGTGTTATCAAAACTTTATGACTTTACCTGCCGCTACCCCTTCAGAAAACCTTTCTCCGCAGGCTCGTTATGAGCGTGATTTAACGCGTGATGATTTCCGCCACGATGTTTCACAAGCTAGGGCTGTCCAGTATTTACAGGAGCTTTACGAGGCTTTAATTGCTGACTGGAAAATCAGTAATTCATCGGGATTAAATGGAGTAATAAAAAAAATTTTTGGCAGGCAAGTAAAAACAGATATAAAAGGTTTGTATTTTTGGGGTGGGGTCGGGCGAGGTAAAACCTACCTGATGGATAATTTTTTTGAAAGCTTACCTTTCTCACAAAAAATGCGCATGCATTTTCATCGTTTTATGCGACGAGTACATGCTGAATTAAAAATACTGGATGGTCAAAAAAATCCTCTGGAAAAGGTCGCTGACATTATTGCTGCTGAAACCAAGGTGATTTGTTTCGATGAATTTTTTGTATCAGATATTACCGATGCAATGATTCTCGGCACGCTTATGTCAGAATTATTTGAACGTGGTGTAGTCTTAGTAGCGACATCTAATATAGTACCGGATGGACTATACAAAGACGGCCTGCAGCGTGCGCGTTTTCTACCTGCGATAGATTTATTAAAAAAACATACGCAAGTTGTAAACGTAGATGGCGGTGTGGATTATCGATTGCGTGCGCTGGAACAGGCAGAGTTATACCACTACCCATTGGATGCAAACGCTGACTTAAGTTTGCAAAAAAGCTTCCGTAGCTTGCTAGCATCATTAACAGATGAAAAATCTAATGAAATATTAATTGTCGAAGGTCGAGAAATCCAGACCCGCTTTTCAGCCGAAGGAGTTGTTTGGTTTGATTTCGATGCCATTTGCGATGGCCCCCTTTAACAAAATGATTACATCGAGCTCTCTAAAGAATATCACTCTGTATTTATCAGCAATGTTCCTGCTTTAGGGCGCTCCAATGACGATCAAGCTCGCCGCTTCGTAAACCTGGTTGACGAGTTTTATGATCGTCATGTAAAGCTTGTGTTGTCAGCTAATATGCCGCTAGCTGAGCTTTATTCAGAGGGAAAATTAAATTTTGAATTCCAAAGAACTGTAAGTAGATTATTGGAAATGCAGAGTCACGAATATTTAGGGATGGAGCATAGGCCCTAGCAGGACGCTGAACCTATTGCTTCCGTAAACCATTAATGTCGGCACCTTGTGACCATATCCAAATCCGGTTTGTACAGACTGGTTTCCACATTCATTAGCCCTAATGTTGTATGAAATAAATTGTCGTGTGAATACTTTGTGTCTGCTTGTCCCCGTAGACATTCGCGGTCAATACCACTTTCCTGTTCAAAACCGTTTGAAAACCAAAAGAAAAATGGTACATGTTTTTGTTCGATGGGGGCGATCAAATAGGGCATGCCGTGCAGATATAAACTTTTTTCTCCCAGTGATTCTCCGTGGTCAGATAAGTAAATTAGCGCAGTATTATATGTGGTGCTTTGACTTTTTAACCATTCAATAGTGTTATTTAGAAACAGGTCTGTCATACGAATGGTGTTGTCGAAAGCATTATTAATTTCTTCGGTGCTGCAATCTTGCAATTTGTTAACTTTGCATACGGGTTTAAATATTTCCATTTCTGCGGGGTAACGGTTGTAATAGTCTGGTCCGTGGCTACCTTTTTGATGCAAAATAATAACTTTGTTGCCATGCATAGCTGCTATTTTTTTGTCGATATCGTGCAGCAAAATATTGTCAAAGCATTCACGGCTATTGCAAAGCTCCGGAATTTTTAAATCGGCCAGATCCTCATATTCAACGCGATTACATGTTCCTTTACAGCTAGAGTTGTTGTCGCGCCATAAAACGGAGTAACCGCTACGCTTTAAAAGATCGAGTAAGCCTTCTTGCGATTTGGCTTTTTTGTCGGAATAGTGTTCCCTGGTTAAATTGGAAAACATGCAGGGCACAGACACAGCCGTTTCTGTACCGCATGAAACGACATTTCGATAATTAATAATATCTTGCTGCGCAATCAATGGCGTTGTAGGTTTGTTGTAGCCATTTATACTGAAATGATCTGCGCGAGCAGTTTCTCCAACTACTAGTACAAATAATATGGGTTTAGTTTGTTTTGCTGCTTGCGCGTTAAGTTTTGCGTCTTCGCCCATAGGTGTCACCACTATGGATTTATTGCTTGCAGACAGGTATGAAAAGGTCGCATAAATAAAATTGGCTGGGTTTGCCATCTGGCGGATGTTTTTGTTGTTGCGAAAGAATGAGGCGTAATCGGCAGAAAAAGGGGCAATTAAAACTACTATCGCCAGAATTGCTAATCCCCAAAGCTTAAGCTTGTTAAAAAGTTGTTGTCTAAAGCTTCCAAACGTTATTTTTATTTTAGTTAACAAAATGCCTGGAATTATGCCTAGCAAAATAATGTATGTGGTGAGAGTGCTATTTAACAATCCGCTTATTTCCTTTGTATCTGTTTCGAACGTGTTTTGAATCATGGTCTGATGAATAACAATTCCATAAGTATTCATAAAGTAGGCGGCACTTGCTGCTGAAATTAAAATCAGCGCCACTAGAGGCTTGGCAATTTTAGGTAAAATAATCAGCGATAAAATCACCGCATTGAATACGCAAAGCAGTAGGAAATTGCTTATAAAAAACGCAGCAGATTCAATATTTTCAACGGGCGATACTTTAAAGAAAGATTTAAAAAAACTTGTGTTGTAAAAAATGGTTAGAAATAGGCTGATTAGCCAGGTAAAGGTGGTTGCACTTAGCGCTCCGAAAAAAGAACCATCTGAACTTTTCTTGTCTGTAATTTTGGATTTATGCGAAAAAAACGTCATAGCGACCTGCGAAAGTTAATGTGCTGCGGCTGTAAATGCCACACAGTCCTAAAGATAAGATTGCGTCAGTATGGTATGGGGCTTGAGTCATTCCATGGAAATAAAAGGAAGTGCTATACGTGTGTCACGTGATCGAACAGTTGAATCATATGTACCCTATTGTACTTGGTGGCTTGATTGAATATTCGTGTAATCGAAGGCTAAAGCAACAACTTAACCTAGTGCGCTGGTCTGTTCTAGCCTTACGTGAAAGGTGGGGTGCAAGTCTATCAGCCCTGTTGAATGAAGCCCACACCCTGGTCTGGAGCGGACCTTTGACCTCCTGTCACTAAGGAGTTCCGTAGCTTGACCAATCATAAGCTGGCCATTTACAAGTTGTATTAAGTTGCTTAAGTGTGTAGTATTCGCGCTCTTTTTATGTGGGACTTTCCAGCTCCTTTTGAGTTGGCCCGCTAAAAATTTCCTTTAACCCAGCATTAGGCAAACACAACATGAAGACATATAGTGCCAAAGCTGA
>CBHTVU010000282.1:0-4813 GCA_966096785.1 uncultured Gammaproteobacteria bacterium
TCTTCAACATTGCCGTGGTCTGCAGTAATAAGGACTTCACCACCCACTTTTTCTGCTGCATCCAACACGCGACCCAAACAAATATCAATTGCTTCTACAGCTTTAGTGGCTGCTTCCATAATTCCAGAGTGACCGACCATATCGCAGTTGGCGTAGTTGCAAATAATTGCATCGTATTTGCCGGACTCAATCGCTTCTACTAACTTATCTGTAACGATAGGTGCATTCATTTCAGGTTGCAAATCATAAGTGGCTACTTGTGGAGATGGAACGAGAATGCGATCTTCACCAGGGTAAACAACTTCGTTACCACTGTTAAAAAAGAAAGTCACGTGTGCATATTTTTCTGTTTCAGCAATGCGCAATTGGGTTTTACCCAACCCGGAAATGTATTCACCAAATGAGTTGGTCAAATCTTCCGGAGGAAACGCAATCGGTGCTTTGATGCTTGATGCGTATTCAGTAGTTTGCACAAAGTGTGCGATGGTGGGGTGTAGCTCGCGCTCAAAACCTGTGAAATTTTCATCGATTAATGCATGGGTAATTTCACGCGCACGATCAGGGCGGAAGTTCATAAAAATAACGGAATCGCCATCATTAATGGTCGCCACTTCCTCATCTTCACCGCAGATCAAGGTGGCCTTCACGAACTCATCATTCTCACCGCGCGCATAAGCGGTTTTCAACGCATCAACGGCGGTCAGCGCGTCGTATTCCGCTTCACCGGTAACCATTACGTCATAAGCTTGCTCGACGCGATCCCAGCGATTGTCACGATCTAACGCAAAGTAACGGCCAACGATGGACGCAATGCGGCCCGTACCCAATTCTTTGAATAAATCCTGGGCTTTTTGTAAAGAGGCCTCGGCACTGCGAGGTGGGCAATCGCGGCCATCTAAAAATGCATGCAAATAAACTTCTCTCGCACCGCGACCTACGGCCATTTTCATCATGGCGTAAATATGGTCTTGATGGCTGTGTACCCCACCTTCGGAGAGCAAACCCAAAATGTGCACGGCTTTTCCGCTGGCAATCGCACTGTCGATGGCGTTCACATACACAGGATTTGTAAAAAAATCGCCATCACTAATTGCTTTGTTCACTCGCGTAAAACTTTGGTAAACCACGCGTCCAGCACCCAAGGTCATGTGGCCCACTTCACTGTTACCCATTTGACCTTCCGGCAGGCCGACGGCTAAACCAGATGTATCAATCAGGCTTTTTGGATTATTCGCCCATAGCTTATCGAACACTGGCTTGTGTGCGGCAGCAATGGCGTTGTATTTGGTTTTTTCCGAGTGGCCGAAACCATCGAGAATGAGGAGTATGGTGGGTTTTTTGGAGACTGTCATAGCGCGATCACTTCTTGAGGAGGAGTTAGACATGAATGCCGGCCATTCTAGCGGTTTATGGGGGTGTTCTCTAGGGTGATATGAGCGGCGCGGCGTTGTAGCAACTCGGACATTTGAATACAAGCCCAAGTTGCAATTGAATTGAAGGATTTTGGACGAAGTTGGTAAGAACCCTTATAAAATAGGTTACAGCGAAAACTATTTTCAAATATTCAAAAATAGCAGGATTAAAGCGGTCAGCGCTGGTGCTGCCTGAATCAATAAAATTTTACGTTTGGCGGTAAAGCCGCCATAAATACCTGCTACCAAAACGCAGGCCAGGAAGAAAACTTTAATATCAAACCCCGCCGCACCCAAATAAAGCCCCCATATTAATCCCGCCGCTAGAAATCCGTTGTACAGGCCTTGGTTGGCAGCCAGAACTTTAGAGGCGGCTGCTTGTTCTGCACTCTGGCCAAACACCCGGCGACCTAAAGGTTTGTCCCACAAAAACATCTCCAGTATCAAAATGTAAATATGAAGCAGCGCGATAAGGGTTATAGCGACGCTGGAAAAATAATTTTGCATGGAATTCTCCTTGTTAACTCACAGTAGAGGATGAAAATATTGGTTTGGCGCTTAAACTTTATTTTAAAAATTTAACGTTGATATTTGCGCCACTTAATGTGAATGATATAGCAAGTCTAGAGGTACAAATTCCCATTTTTCAGTTATAAGAAAAAAAGGTGTTTCCTAAATACACACCTTAATTTTTTTGCTGGATATTTGTTTTTGGTGTCGTTAGAGTGCGCACACCAACTAGGTATTAGTGGCAAAAAAAATAATCAATAAAAATCTCGGTGGTGTCTGCAACAATAACGTATAAAAGATGCAGACGCCAACCTAGAAGTTTCAACATATATTAATCGAATTTCGTAGTAAGAATTCCTCGCAAAAAATACTTCTGTTGTTAAATCACTTAATGTTCAGTTCATTCTGCAGTTGGAAATTAATTCCTTAGATTAAAGCTATTTAAAATTTGTTCAGATATCAAACAAAAATGTTTCATTTGACGCCAGCAAATGATATAAAGATTTTTCGGAACGCGTGCAATTCCGTTGTTGGAAGCTGTAAAGCAGGAGCTATAAAATAATAATCCTGAAAAAAATAATAATAGGTAACATCGCTATGATCATACTAAACCGTCGACAACAAATAATTGCATTTTCGATTTTACTGACAATGCATCTGGCTTTTTTCCTGCTGTGGCCTGTATAGGCAATCGCTTGGGTGTAAGGATAGATAAAAATAAAAACCCCCTTGGGAAGTTCACAAGGGGGTTTTTATTTGGTGCCACTTAAATGGTGAAGTGTAATTATTTATCGAGCACTATGTTATCAAGCTGCTTACGCACACCGTCTTTACGTGCGGGTTGCATTTTCGCAATTTCGCTTTCAATCCAGGTCTTAATTTCTTCAGTAAGTTGTTTGCGATCCTTACCTGTGCTTTCAATGGGTTCACTGATGACAACGCTAATCGTGCCTGGATATTTTAAAAATTGTTTGTGGGGCCAGCATTCAGCAGCGTTATGAGCAACCGCAACTATGGGTACATTCGCACTGATTGCGATGTCAGCTCCACTGCGCGCGTAAGTCCCTATGGCGCCTACTGGCACGCGTGTTCCTTCCGGAAAAATTAATAAATTATTTCCTTCTTTCAAGCGTGCAATACCTTTGGATTTTACGTCCTTCAAAGCTTGTACAGGATTGCTGCGGTCTATGGCAACAGGACGCAAACTTGCTAGACCCCAACCAAAGAAAGGAATACGTAACAATTCCTTTTTTAGAATTGTACTTACAGGACCAAAATAATATTGCAGAAACATGGTTTCCCAAGTGCTTTGATGTTTAGCTAAAACAACACAAGGGTAGCGATTGAGATGCCGATGTCCGGTAATTTTAAATTTTATGCCGCAACAAAGATAAATCCACAGCATCACAAAACGATTCCACAAAGTGACAATTCGCCAGCGCCATGAATAAGGAAAGAATGGCCATATGATTACCGCAATTAAACCGAATAATACACCTGTAATGGCATGGCCCAAGATAAAAATAAAGCTGCGTAAATAGAGCACAATATTTTCCAACGGTATCTCGATTGATTAGTTAGTTGGCGATAATCAAATCCGCCGCCGAGGCAAGATCTTCAACAATATGAATTTCTTCCACTGACATTTGCGGTAAATCGGTTTGTAAATTGATATCGGCTAATTGCAATAAGGTTTTTTCACCATTTCCGGTTTTCACTAAAACGGGTTTGCAACCTTTGGATTTTGCAGCTTGTAAGTCACGCAAACTATCGCCAACAAAGTAAAAGCCTTCTGCGGAAATATTAAATTCCGCTTCGATTGCATCCACCATTCCAGGTGCGGGTTTGCGGCATTTACATTTGTCGTCCGGGTGGTGCGGGCAATAAAATATTGCACCCAGTTCTGCACCTTGTTCTTCAACCAGTCGCGTTAATTTTTCGTGCATGGCCTCAAGATCATCGAGATCAAATTTGCCACGGGCAAGCCCTGATTGGTTAGTTGCCACCACTACAGTAAATCCCGCGCGATATAAACGCGCAATGGCATCTATGCTGCCATCAATGGGAATCCACTCATCCGCAGATTTTATATAATTCTCGCTGTCGTGATTAATAACGCCGTCGCGATCAAGAATAACTAGTTTCATAAAAGCCCTAAAGCAGAACCCCCTCCCAGCCTCCCCCTTTTCAGGGGGAGGGGCCTCACTCCCTACCTTCTATAGAGCTTAGTCAGTTCCCTCCCCTGCGAAGGGTAGGGCTAGGGAGGGGTTAAGTTTTAAATTAATTCTTAGACGGAACCAAATAAGAAATATCAGCAACTTCTAAAAATAATGCGCGTAATTGTTGTAACAATGCTAAACGATTTTGCTGCAGTGCGGGATCTTCGCTCATCACCATTACACTATCGAAAAACGCATCAACAGGTTGCTGCAAGTCTGCAAGTAACGCCAATGCCTTGGTATATTCGCGCGCTGAAAATAAAGGTGCAACTGCTTGTGCTTTTATACTGATCGCTTTCGCCAGATCTTTTTCCGCATCTTCTTTTAATAAATCGTTGTGCACAATCGCATTTTGTGAAGCACTTTGCTTACTTAAAATATTGGATACACGTTTATTTGCTGCGGCTAAAGCTTGTGCCTGCGGTAATTTACTAAATTCATTTACCGCGAGAACGCGCTGATTAATATCCAGAGGTTGCGACAACTGTTTGGCATTGACCGCTTGGAAAACTTCCGCAGAAATATTGGCGTCTTCATAAAATGCACGGAAGCGATCGAGCATATAGCTAAGCACTTGTTCAACCAGTTCATCACCAACCGTTAAATTATTGTGTTGGTTTTTAGCGAAAGTTAATAGCTCGCGCAAATCCAGTGCGAGATTTTTCTCAACTA
>CBHTVU010000283.1:0-4794 GCA_966096785.1 uncultured Gammaproteobacteria bacterium
ATACGATTACTACGGTTATTTCGATAGCTATAAATGCTATACATACAACAGTAATAGATTTGAGCCTTCAAGAACTGTAAATTTTGTAATGGTTGGTGATCAAAAACAATATATTAAAAGTTATTGCAATTACAGCGGCGGTAGTAATGAATGGAGTGGGAATTTTTTAAACTGGGCCACCATGACTCGTATGGATGCAATTCGTAAGATTCTATACGGTGGCTATCGGGTGCCAACATCGGACACAGCAACTGAAACTGTGCTTGAGCGAGCGTTTTTACCAAGCGATGCTCATTCTTTTGCTAAATTTTATGATGGCGATGATATTAACAAATTGACGCCTTTTAGCCCGCCTAAATCTAACACCTCGGACACGGGCATTACAATTTGTAATACCACCGCTGGGACTGGTTATTCACAGTCAACCACTGCAGCGCCACTTATTCGAGTTGTTAAAGGTAACTATAGCTTGTGGGCAAGTAATGAGAGGTGGCAATGCCGGTGGGATGCCGCTGGGAATGGTAATAATGCTACTGCATCTGGAATTAATGCAAAGACTTCCGCACCTTCATCATCTTCTTCAGATAAATTAGGGGCAGGTGACTACAATGTGCGTGTGCAGGTATGTAAAAAAGATTTGGAAGAGACAAACTGCCAACAATATAAACTTGCAACTTGGAAAAATAAACCAATTGGGCTGCTGCAGGAGTACGGTGAAAATAAGCTCATCAATTTTGGCTTAATTACGGGAACCTACGGTAGGAATAAATCGGGTGGAGTTTTACGTAAAAATGTCGGCAATATGCTGGATGAGATCGATAAAGATAACTATGGTGTATTTAAGGCTGCCCCCAGTACTGGTGGGATAATCAATACACTAAATTTGCTGCGTCTTTATGGTTATTCCTATGATACTGGCGATGCAGGTTCTTATGCAAATGCAACTACGATATCAAGTACAACTGTACCAGGTTGCGGCTATGGTTTATCGAGCTTCTCTGAGGGTTCTTGTTCAAACTGGGGAAATCCACAATCAGAAATTTATTATGAATCTTTACGATATCTGGCCGGTGCTACACCTAGCGCTGCTTATACTAACACTACCTTACCAGAGACGGGATACATTTCTGGATTAACGCAGGCGACCTGGACTAAACCTCTTTCCAATAGCAATTATTGTGCCCCCCTAAATATATTGCAATTCAATGCATCATCAAACTCCTACGATGTTGGGCTTTCTGCAACCTACAACAATTTAGGCGATATTGGTTTGAATAGTTCGTCATTAGATTCAGCAACTAATCAGGTGGCTGATTTAGAAGGGATCTTGGGTACTTCTCGTTTTGTAGGTATGTTAACAAACGCTACTTTGGGGTCTCTTCCTAATGGAAATCAATTATGTACTGCAAAAACAGTTGACAGTTTGTCAACCGTCAGCGGGACTTGTCCTGATTCGCCGAGACTGGAGGGTGGATATACCATGGTTGGATTGGCAAGGCATGCACGTAAGACCGGTATCCCCGTAGCAAACATTAGTATGACCAAGACTGTGCGCACCTATGGTGTAGCTCTTGCTCCATCTCTCCCTAAAGTTGAAGTTCTTGTGCCAGGTACAACAACACAAACAGTTATCATCCAACCCGCGTGTCGCAATAAAAGTACTAACCCGGAAACCAACTGTGCAATTGTAGATTTTAAAATTGTGGATCAAAAGGAAAAGGTAACGCTTTCGGGGTACGATTCAACCGTGAATGGCACAATTGGAAATACTGGCAAGCTCTACGTTAACTGGGAAGATAGCGAACAAGGAGGTGACTATGACCAGGATATGTGGGGTGTAATCGACTACGCTGTCACCGCAACAAAGGTTGTGGTTAGAACCCAGGTATTTGCCCAATCGACTCCTAATAGTATGGGGTTCGGATATGTCCTTACAGGGACTGACAAAGATGGTTTTAACGTACAATCGGGAATCAATAGTTTTTCATACGGAACAACTTGTACTGCAACAAGTGGTACTAAATGTACTTGCCGTGCAGATACCTCATTTGGTGCTTGTAATATCACCGATGCAGCGGCACGAACAAGGGTTTTCAGTGTATCTTCCTCAACAGCGAGTTTCATGGAGTCACCCTTATATTATGCTGCTAAGTGGGGTGGTTACAGTTCATACTTCGCAGATGAAAATGCTAAATCACTTGATACGGCTATTAGAGATAGAAAACCCACAGACTCATATTATTTTGCAACCGACCCTAGAGCGCTAGCAGATTCCTTAAGAGCTGCCCTTAACGATATTTTAGCAGGTGTGGGTGCAGCAACCTCCGTTGCTACAGTTAGCGCAAAAGTAGGTGAGGGTGATTTTGTTTATCAGGCTCAGTTCAATAGCCAAAACTGGTCAGGAGATTTGCAAGCCTATGCGTTTGATAATAAAGGAATCTTAAAAACTACTCCGTCTCTTTGCTCCTCAACTGTTATCGATAAGGCAACTAACGCTACGCTATGCACTGGCACTATGCCGAATAGCAGTTCTGGAAGAACTATATATTTTAATAAAACGGGGGCTCTGGCTGATTTTAACTGGTCCAATTTGGACATTAGTGCTCAACAGCCATTGTTCAAACTCGGTTCTGAATCAACAACAGCCGAAGCTATAAAGCGTGTAGATTGGATTTCCGGGAATCCTACTTATGAAACCACGGCCTCAGGGGGGACCCTAAGAAATAGGGGAGCTGGTTCGAAACGTAACATATTGGGTGACATTGTTAATTCGAGCCCGGTATATGTCGGGGATAGAAATTTCAAATACAACAATTTGCCTGACGTATCAGCTGGAAGCTATTTAAAGTTTGTTGAAGATAAGAAAAAGATGAGCAAATTATTGGTGGTTGGCAGTAACGACGGAATGCTTCATGCATTTGATGCTAATACATTTGCAGAGAAATTCGCGTTCATTCCAAATGGCTCATTGCCGAAACTTGCCAAGTTAACAATGCCGGATTATGGCAGAGGTAGTAATCCACATTCTTATACAGTAGATGGCCCTATCACTTATGGCGACGCATATATTAATGGCGAATGGCGCAGAATTGTTGCAGGTACCATGGGCGCTGGAGGTAAAACCGTTTTTGCGCTGGACGTTACAGAAACTGCCAGCGACACTAAACCTAAACTATTATTTGAAATAAGTAGTGCTGATTATTCTTCTCTCGGTTATGTATTAGGAAAGCCTACTATTCTTCGGATGAAGAACGGGCGTTGGGCCGTTGTGTTTGGTAATGGATATGACAGTGCAACCACCACCACGCCCATATCCACATCACGTTTGTTTATCGTTGATTTGGGGGACCCCAAAAATAAAACCACAATATTGGATACTGGAGAGGGAACAGGTTTATCGACACCCGCTATTGAGGTAAATGGTAACGGCGAGGCTGTTAATGCTTATGCCGGCGATTTGAATGGCAATCTTTGGCGCTTTGATCTACAAGACTCAGACGCATCTAAATGGAAAAAATCTTATAAGCTATTTAAGGCTGTTAATGCAGGTGTTGAACAGCCGATAACTGCATCGCCGACGCTGGGTATAAATTCTTCGAAAGATTGGAAAACCATGGTTTACTTTGGTACGGGGAAATATTTTGATTTAGGAGACGAAAGTATTGGTACTAATACCCAAGCTTTCTATGCAATCGCCGATATAGGTAGCACAGTTGCGATATCTTCACTACTGAAAAAAACTATGGTAACAACTGGGATTACTGCGCGGGATGTTAGTAAAATTAATCCGGCTTGGGCTACTCAGAATGGTTGGTATTTATTATTTGATAACACGGTAGGGGAAAGGGTAACAACTAAACCTCTACTATTGTTTGATAAATTAATTTTCCAAACATTAATTCCATCCGGCGTGGAATGCGATAATGGTGGTGGAAGTTGGCTAATGGAAGTTCCTGCTGTAGGTGACAAATACGTGGATAAAAGGCTATTAAAGGCTAACGAATATAATCCCCTGAGTGTGGGCGATCCGACGGGTGTGGTTAACTCTGTTACTGGAGAGGGTTCGATTGTATCAAACCCATCAACTTCAGATGCTCCACCTAAGGTAGTGGAAGCTGACTTCCCCGGAGCAATTTTAGGTCGTCAATCGTGGCATCAAGTACAGTAAACTCGAGAGCTGACGTATGAAATGTAATAAAGGGTTTTCGTTAATAGAGCTTTTGATTGCGATAGTTATCATTGGAATTATTTCAGCGATAGCCATTCCCGCATACATGGATTCAGTAAATAGAGCTAATCGGGCAGATGCGGTTGCAGATCTAAATGATATTGCGCAACGGTTACAAAGATGTTTCACCACGTTTGGCCGTTACGATCCACCTGCGCCTGGCTGTGCTATTTACCAGCAGTTAGTTGGAGCAGGAGTAGATTCGCGCAAGCGATACTACAATATTACCTTGTTCAATGATGGAAATGCTGCAAATGACTCTTTTACATTTGAGTTACGTGCTCGTGCAGTGACTGGGCGAGCACAGGCGAGAGACAAACGATGCCAAACATTAAGTGTTAACCAAGCTGGTGTCAGAGCATCTTTAGACGATGGTAATGCTGTCTCAACTGATGAATGTTGGAGATAAAAAAATCCCGCCTCGGCGGGATTTTTTTATTCGTCATCCAATCCCAATTTTTGTAAGCGGTAGCGCAGAGAACGGAAAGTGATACCTAATTTTTTTGCGGCCAATGTTTTATTCCATCGCACTTTTTCAAGAGCGTCACAAAGAATTTCTTTTTCGA
>CBHTVU010000284.1:0-4730 GCA_966096785.1 uncultured Gammaproteobacteria bacterium
GGAGGCCTGCGTAATCCGCGCCACGGGGGTAACCGGCTATTTTGGTTTAATTTTCTAAGGGCTGCAGCCCCGCTTCGCTAGTATGACTACTCCCTTCTTATTAGTTTTCATTGAAAAATAAGTAGAGTTTTTTTGGGATCCATCAGCCACAACAGTATTAATTATCAACAGGATTTGCGTCTATGCCTTACTCCAATCTAACACCCAATTCATACACGCTACTGATCAGCCAACGTGCAGTAGCAGCACTGAAATTAATTTATGTTGCTGATGCCTTAGCCATGCCGGTTCATTGGTTTTACAATCCGCAAGATATTCTTAATACATTCCCTGGTGGCATTCAGAAATTTGAAGCTGCACCTCCCAAGCACCCGCATGATTTTTTATCTTTACCTGCATCTAATGAAAACCAAATAGTTGGTGATGTCATTTTAAAAGATAAGCGAAAATTTTGGGGAATTCCCCATCAACATGTGCACCAGGGCATGATCGCTGGTGACAACACCTTAAATGCAAATTGCGCCCGTTTAGTAACACGAACACTGGCGGAGTCTTCGGGTCACTACAATGCTGATGCATTTTTAAAAAATTATGTTGCGTTTATGACCAGTGGAAAACCACAGCACCCCGATACTTACGCTGAGTTTTATCACCGTGCCTTTTTTGAAAATTTACAAAAAGGTAATCCACTGGATAAATGTGGCCAGGCGGCGGAGACCACGGCGTCCATGGGTGGCCTCGTAACTGTAGGGCCTATTGCCATTTCAGAGCTATTGCTGGAGCGAAAACTTCCGCAGGTTCAGGATATTTGTCGTGAACATTTGTGGCTGACTCACCCCGATACAGAACTTGCCAAAATTTGCGATGCGTATGTTGAGCTAATTGATGCACTTTTATTTCGTGGAGAAAACGAAAGTGTCAGATCGGTTATTGCTGCTGCGGCCTTTAACTCCATTGATTTCGATGTAAAACATCTGGTTGAAGAAAATCTTGATGATAACGAGGTTATCGGAGGAAAGTTTTCCAAAGCCTGCCCCATTAAAGATTCATGGCCGAGCCTTCTGTACTTGGCCTTCAAATACAGCTCGGATTCCAAAGCAGCCTTGCTCGCCAATACCAACGTCGGCGGCGAGAATTGTCATAGGGGTTCGGTATTAGGTGTTGTTATGGGCTTAGCAAATGCTAATGGCTTGGACGAATTGTTTGAGCAGATATTGCATAAGGATGAAATTGTCGCTGAAATAAATACGCTTTGCTGTGTTACCTAAGCAACAGAACGAATGCTTTCTGTGTCGTTAAAATATTCTTTTTTTGAGGGTTGATTAATTAATCAACACAGGGAAAAGACTATGACGGCCGATGTGAAGGAAATCAAGATTTCCGCCAAAAAAATAAAATCCATCCTCCGCGACGCTGAAAAAACCGCCGAAGCTGTCAATTTGATATACGTGCAGGATACTCAACCAGGTATCAGTCGGGTTAAAAAGGGTGATACTTTTATTTATTTTTCCGGCAAAAAGCAACTGCGTAGTAAAGCCACTCTTGAGCGCATCAAAAAACTGGTGATTCCACCCGCGTGGGAGGGTGTATGGATTTGTAATCTCGAAAATGGTCACTTACAAGCAACAGGCATAGATGTAAAAAAGCGCAAGCAATACAAATATCATTCACACTGGAATGCCTTGCGAAATCAAACCAAATTTTATTGCTTGCACGATTTTGGCAAAAGTCTTCCTGATATTCGTAAACAGCTTGCTCAGGATTTAGCATTACCGGGGATGCCAGCGGAAAAAGTGTTGGCTACGGTTGTTTCCCTTATGGAGCAAACCAGTATACGGATTGGCAACAGCGCTTACGAAAAACTCTACGGGTCGTTTGGGTTAACAACCTTGAAAAATCGTCACGTAAAAATTACAGCAGATCAAATTCAATTTCATTTTGTGGGCAAAAAAGGTATAGCTCACAAGATAGGTATAAAAAATAAACGGCTCGCTAAAATTGTAAAACAATGTCGTGACATTCCAGGTAAGGAGTTATTTCAATATTACGATGAAGGGGGCAACCATAAAAGCATAGATTCAGGTATGGTCAACGCCTATTTAAAAGCGATCACCGGACAAAATTTCACCGCGAAAGATTTTAGAACCTGGGCGGGTACCGTTCAGGCAATAGCTGAATTTAAACAGGTAGCGCAGGCTGAGAGTCAGGTAGAAATAAAAAATAATATTATCACCGTGCTCGATCGTGTTGCCCAGCATTTAGGTAATACCCGAACTGTATGTAAAAAGTATTATGTACATCCAGTCATAATTGCTCTATATGAAACTAATAAGCTGAATTCTTATTTAGAGCGCATGGAAGATAATAAAAATAATAATGCTGACACACTTACTGCTGAAGAAAAGTTGCTTATGCGCATTCTTGAAAAAGAGAAAATTGTCTGCATATAGAGGTGCTCGCCACGAGTAAATGTCGCGAGAAACATCTTTTGGGGCGTATTAAGCCACCACTACGGAAATACATTTAAAAAAATACGCAATGAGGTTTTTCTCCTTTAAGAAATAGCTATTAATAATTTTTTACATAAGGGTAAAAAATTATTTTTTCATGGAAATAACTGTGTAACTACAGTACCTTAGCTGGTTCACAGGAGTTAACAGTCATTTAAGAGTCCCTACGCATGAGTAATGATGATTCTCTCCCAAAAGTCCTCATCGTTAATGACGATGCATCCACGCTACTTGCGTTGTCAGGTTTGCTGGAAGATCCGTCGCAAAATCCTAAATACGAAGTCTTCACTGTTCAATCAGGTGAAGAGGCTTTACGGAAGGTACTAAAGCATAATTTTGCAGTCATATTACTTGATGTCAGTATGCCCACCATGGACGGCTTTGAGACTGCAGAAGCTATTCACTCTCACCCTCGCTCCGCTTCCGTTCCTATAATTTTTGTAACCGCTTATTACGGTGATGAATTTAATCGATTAAAGGGCTATCAAAAAGGGGCTGCTGATTATTTATTTGCGCCGATCATTCCAAAAGTTGTTCAAGCAAAAGTAGCCGTGTTTGTTGAGCTGAATCAAAAAAATCTTGAGCTTGAACGTAAGACGCGCGAGCTCGAAGCAATCAATGGCGATTTACGTATTCGTAGATTGCAAGATCTGGAAAGCGTTAACGCCGCCTTAAAAAATGAAGTGCGAGAGCGCACATTGGCGGAAGAGCGAGCGACAGAGCTTGCTACACGCGATACCTTGACAGGTTTGTTTAATCGCCGTTCTTTGTTAGAACGTTTGAAGCATTCAATTATTCACGCTAATCGCCGCAAGGAAGGTCTTGCATTAATGTTTTTGGATTTAGATAAATTCAAAGAAATTAATGATGCATTTGGTCACGAGGTTGGCGATGAATTATTGCGGCAAGTAGCAGAGCATTTGACGAGTGTGGTGCGCGAGTCAGACATGGTCGCCCGTTTAGGTGGCGATGAATTTGTTGTGTTGCTGGAAGGGTTTCCAGAAGCCAATGATGTAATGAAAGTTGCTAAGAAAATTGTTCAAATAAATTCTGAAACTCACACTATTAGTTCACAGCAAATAAAAACGTCAGCAACTATTGGTATAAGTTTTTATCCGCAGGATGGCAGTACAGCGGAAGATTTATTAAAAAATGCTGATATGGCCATGTACCACGCAAAACAGAAAGAGCGTGGTTCTATTCAATTTTTTCACGAAGAACTTAATGCTAATGAGCGTCTTCGTGTCGAGTTTGAACGGGATTTGCAGCACGCGTTGGAACACAACGAATTCGAACTTTTCTACCAGCCAGTGCTAACTATTGCCACAGGCAAAGCCACCGGTGTGGAAGCGCTTTTATATTGGCATCATCCTCGCGACGGCTTAATTGCTCCCACCGAATTTTTACCTCGGATTACACAAAGCTCACACGTTTCAGCTGTTGGTGAATGGGTCATAAACGCGGTCTGCGCGCAGGTCCAGAGATGGAAAGCTGTTGATCCTGCTTTTAGTTTACCTGTGACAGTTAATATTGATATCAGTGATTTACGTTCTGATTTTGTTGCCACGATTGCCGAAGCTATTGCAACCCATAATATAAACCCGGCGAGTATTCAGCTTGAAGTTACTGAGGCGTCTTTGGTTCGTGATCTAGACCACGTGGAAAAAATTGTTCAACAGCTGACCGAAAAAGGCATCAAGATTATTTTAGATAATTTTGGTGCGGGTTTCACATCGCTCGCAGTACTAAAAAGCTTACCAATTTCAAAAATAAAAATAGATTCTTCTTACATGCGAGGGTCTGAAAATATCCGCAGTCCGAATAATAAAAATCCTGGCAACTCCTCTGTTCTCGCCGTTTTCCCCGAGGATAGGTCGCTCGTAGCCGCACTGCTCGCTATGGCGCGCGCACTTGATTTGAATGTAGTGGCCGAAGGTATTCAAACGCAGGCGCAGTTTGATGCACTGAAAATCTTGGGATGCGATGAATATCAGGGGCCGCTGTTCAGTAAGCCACTGCCTGCGAGTGATTTACTACAACATTTACACTTGGCTCGTGTCGCCTGATTTTTGCGTCGGCCGTGTTCATTCAATCATTTATTCACATTTTAATAATGTAAAAAAGTTGGGAGACCTTTATGGATACGACTGTAGAGTTGGATAACGAGCTCGATGCCAAAGTCTTATTGAATGTCCTGACGGCATTAAAAAAAGGTGATTT
>CBHTVU010000285.1:0-4721 GCA_966096785.1 uncultured Gammaproteobacteria bacterium
CGATCTTCGCGTTCAGCTATTCCAAGTTTAACCTTGATTAATTCATGGTCATCCAGGGCGCGATTAAGTTCTTGTAGTACGCCTTCGCTTAAACCATTGCCTGCAATGGTAACAATGGGGTTGAGCTTGTGGCCTATGGTACGAAATGATTTTTTGCGGTCGGCGCTGATGGGCATAGATGCTTACCTTGAATTCAATGAACAGTGACTGGCTAAAAGGTGACTATTGTAGCCCACGCAACACCCTTATGGTTAGCTGGGAATATATGATGAGCGGTTATAGTTTATGAATGATTTTCGTTCATTCACGACTATAAGCTGCTAAAGTTAAATGAATACGACTGACGTTTGGATGGGCTTGTAATTAAGGATTAATTCCCCAATTATAGGAATGTCAGTCTCTTTTCAGACTTCTGACGATCTTTTTTGTATTTATGAGGACTTCTCTTTGAACGACATCACTAAGAACCTCCTGATTTGGCTCGTAATTCTTGTAGTCGTAATCAGTGTGTTCCAAAATTTCAGCAAGGCGCCGAATAGCGATACGATCAGCTATTCCGACTTCATTAAAGCCGTCAAAGATGAAAGGGTCCAGGAAGTTATCATTGATCCTGTAAGCATTGAAGGAATATACAGTGATCGCACGAGCTTCAAAACCGTGAGGCCACAAGCTCAAGATCCTAAATTGTTGGATGACCTCTACGCGCACAACGTGTCTATCAAGGGGCGTGAAATTGAACCGCCCAGCCTGTGGAATCAGTTATTAGTAGCTAGTTTCCCTGTACTTATTATTTTAGGGGTTTTCTGGTTTTTCATGCGCCAAATGCAAGGCGGTGGTGGCGGTAAGGGCGGCCCAATGAGTTTTGGGAAGAGTAAAGCGCGTCTTTTAGGTGAGGATCAGATCAAAACAACCTTTGCAGATGTTGCAGGCGTTGATGAAGCAAAAGAAGAAGTTCAAGAACTCGTACAGTTCTTGCGTGACCCGTCCAAGTTCCAGCGCTTGGGTGGTCAAATTCCACGCGGCGTGTTGATGGTCGGTCCACCAGGAACCGGTAAAACCTTACTTGCAAAAGCTATCGCGGGCGAAGCCAAAGTACCGTTCTTTTCAATTTCAGGTTCCGATTTCGTAGAAATGTTTGTGGGCGTTGGTGCAAGCCGCGTGCGCGACATGTTTGATCAAGCCAAGAAACAAGCTCCTTGTATCATTTTTATCGACGAGATTGATGCTGTTGGCCGTCACCGCGGTGGTGGCCATGGCGGTGGTCATGACGAACGTGAGCAAACTCTTAACCAGCTGTTGGTTGAGATGGATGGATTTGAAGGTAACGATGGCGTAATCATTATCGCCGCTACCAACCGTGCGGATGTGTTGGATAAAGCTTTATTGCGTCCTGGTCGTTTTGACCGTCAAGTGTATGTTGGCTTGCCGGACATTCGTGGTCGCGAACAAATCCTCAAAGTTCATATGCGTAAAGTTCCACTCGACGAACGTGTTAGCGCATCTGTTATCGCTCGTGGAACTCCAGGATTTTCCGGTGCTGAGTTGGCAAACCTTGTTAACGAAGCTGCTTTGATGGCTGCTCGTGGCAACAAGCGTTTGGTTACAATGGAAGACTTCGAAAAAGCACGCGACAAAATCATGATGGGCGCAGAGCGCAAATCTATGGTTATGAGTGAAAAAGAAAAAGAGAACACCGCATATCATGAGGCAGGTCACGCCATTATTGGCTGCTTGGTACCCGAGCATGATCCGGTGCATAAGGTCACAATTATTCCTCGTGGTGGTGCCTTGGGTGTGACTCAGTATTTGCCGGAAGAAGACAAATACAGTTGGAGTAAGCGCTCATTGGAATCGCGTCTGTGCACATTGTTCGGTGGTCGTATTGCTGAAGAAATGACCTTGGGTATTGATGGTGTAACCACCGGCGCGTCCAATGATATCGAGCGCGCTACCAGTATGGCCCGCAGTATGGTTACCAAGTGGGGTCTTTCTGCCAAATTAGGGCCATTACATTATGGTGAGGAAGAGGGGGCTTATCCAGGCATGGCGACCCAGCAATATTCGGGCGAAACCTCTCGTCAAATTGATGAAGAAGTTCGCCGGATTATCGATGAATGTTATTCACGAGCAAGTAAGATTTTGCAAGAAAATCGCGATGTGCTTGAAACAATGAAAGATGCTTTGATGGAGTACGAGACCATTGATGCTGAGCAGGTTGCCGACTTGATGGCGCGTCGTAAAGTTCGTCCGCCACGTGAGTGGAATGATGATGACTTCAACAGTCATTTGCGCAATAAGGACTCAGGCGAGCCTGACGACAAGGCTGGCCCAATCGGCGGCCCTGCCAATACGCACTAATTCAAATCACAGTGTGTCAAAAACCCCGAGCTTGTCTCGGGGTTTTTATATTTAAAGACTTACGGGTTTTCTATGTTGCTGCAGTGTGGTGCTCAATCCCTGGACCTCTCAAGCCCCAAAATAATGGGTATTTTAAATATCACGCCGGATTCATTCTCCGATGGCGGTGCTTTTTATCGCTCGGGCCAGGTAGTGATCGATCAAGTAATTGAGCGCGCTGAGCTAATGCTCGCTGAGGGTGCGGATATTCTGGATGTCGGTGGAGAATCCACCAGACCCGGCGCAGCTGTAGTTTCTGAGCAAGAAGAGTTGGATCGGGTTATTCCTGTAGTTGAGGCGCTAGTAGAAAAGCTTGGCGCAATAGTGTCGGTGGACACGAGCACAGCCAAGGTGATTCGTGAGTCGGCTCTTAGGGGCGCGGGCCTAATTAACGATGTTAGGGCATTGTCTCGCGATGAAGCTTTGACAGCTGCAGCTGCTACAGGATTGCCAATTTGTCTAATGCACATGCAGGGGCAGCCGCAGACCATGCAGAATGCACCTTACTATGAAGATGTCGTCGAAGACGTTTTAAGTTTTTTACGGAAAAGAATTGAAGCCTGCCACACCGCCGGAATTCTAAGGGATCGCATATTGGTGGATCCAGGATTTGGCTTTGGCAAAACTCTCACGCATAATCTCGCCCTTTTGGCGCGCCTGTCAGAATTGAATGTCTTGGGCTTGCCCATCCTAGTGGGGCTGTCTCGCAAATCCATGCTTAACCAATTGCTTGGAAGAAGTGTTGACGAGCGCTTGCCGGGAAGTTTGGCTCTGGCGATGGTAGCAATCGAGCGTGGTGCAAACATTGTTCGTGTACACGATGTGGCTGCCACCAGAGATGTTTTATCGGTCTATAACGCAGTAAAAAATTCTGCAAAATAAGAATGGGGTAAGGATCAATGTCTCGTAAATATTTCGGTACAGACGGTATTCGTGGATTAGTGGGCGAAGCGCCGATCACTCCTGATTTTATGCTCAAGCTCGGTTGGGCAGCAGGTCGTGTGCTTATGGATCGCTTTGATGGTTCCAATCTTATTCTTATAGGTAAAGACACTCGAATATCAGGTTACATGTTTGAATCGGCACTCCAGGCAGGTCTGATTAATGCTGGAGTCGATGTCGGACTTTTGGGGCCAATGCCAACACCTGGCGTCGCTTATCTCACACGAACCTTTCAGGCTCAGGCCGGTATTGTTATCAGCGCCTCCCACAATAGTTATGTTGATAATGGTATTAAGTTCTTTGGTGGTAACGGCACCAAATTGCCAGATGAACTAGAGCGTTTAATTGAGGAGGAACTGGAAAAACCCATGTTTACCTCTGAAAAGTTAGGCAAGGCGCGCCGTATAGGCGACGCGTCCGGCCGGTACATCGAATTCTGCAAAGGCACTATGCCCTGGGGTTTTAATCTCAAGGGATTACAGATTGTATTGGATTGTGCTCACGGAGCTACCTATCACATAGCACCCGATGTTTTCAGCGAATTAGGCGCGAAGGTAATCCCCATTTTCGTGGAACCCAACGGCACCAACATAAATCGCAGTTGCGGCTCTACCAAGCCTGAAGCACTACAAGAAAAGGTGATAGAGGTTGGCGCCGATCTAGGTATAGCTTTCGATGGTGATGGTGATCGCGTGGTGTTTGTCGATCATAAAGGCGAAATTGTGGATGGTGATGAGTTGCTTTATATCATCGCCAAATACCAGCAAGAATATACCGGCGGTTGCGACGGCGTGGTAGGTACGCTAATGAGTAATTTCGGTTTTGAGCTGGGTCTGAAAAAGTTGGGAGTGCCCTTTGCACGAGCTAAAGTTGGTGACCGCTACGTTATAGAAATGATGCGTCAAAATGGCTGGCGTTTGGGTGGAGAAAACTCTGGTCACATCGTTTGCAGTAACGTAACGACAACGGGTGACGGTATTATTTCTGCGTTGCAAGTGCTGTTAGCGATTACCACTTTCGGTGAATCGCTTAATAAAATTAAAAAGGGAATGAATAAGTTGCCGCAGGTGATGATTAACGTGCGTATGGCAAAACGAGTAGACCTAAGTACAGATGAAACTGTGCAGGCTGCTGTTAAGGCAACCGAAGATAAGTTGGCAGGAACAGGTCGAGTACTTCTGCGTCCCTCAGGAACCGAACCGGTAGTACGTGTGATGGTCGAAGGTGAAGATAAAAACCAGGTTAAAGAGTTAGCACTGGATCTCGCCAAAACGGTAGAGCAGGCGTTTAATTAAATCCGGATTATCGCAGCAGAACAACCCGAACAGGTTTTGTGTAAAAAGTATTCAAGGTTGAAAGCGACCATTATAAATTGCGTGAAC
>CBHTVU010000286.1:0-4691 GCA_966096785.1 uncultured Gammaproteobacteria bacterium
CTATGTTCGCTTAAGCACAGAGCATCCGGTGGTGGTGCCTATAATTACCACATGAACTCGTAGTAAGAGGAATACTAAATCTTGCTACTCACAGGTAAATCGAATTTTTACGAGAGTGTTATGAACGCATTATCCTTTTCACAAACAGCAATATTGTGCCTAAGACGCCTGGTCACCCAATACTATTATTTTACCGGCGTGCGTCATCGATTGACGGACGAATTCGGTATCTTGGAACTTTTGCGAAAAAGCGCGTCAATGACGCATTGCAACGTGCGCGCTGCCTATAGGGCCTTTTTAAAAAGACTTGATCAACATCAAATTGAAATGCTTGTAGCACATGGAGTTGAATTGCCTTCTCAAGACGCTATGTGATAATCCAATTACTTCTAAATCGAATTAACGTTTCAGCAGTTAACGTAAATAGAACGTGTTAAATTCAGGAGCGGTCATCATGAAATTACTTGTTTTGCCGATTGTTTTTCTTTTGCCTGCCTCAATATCCTTTGCAGATACACGGGTAATAGATTCTCAGCAGGTATGCGAAAAAAGAATCAATGGATATAAATCCGGATTAGAATCCATGATTAAAGCGAAGCAGAACGTAGATGCAGCCAAGGCGGAGCTCGATCAAATCAACAAGCTTTCGAGCACGCTTCCGGCCTGTGAAAAACAAAAACAAATCCCTGCTCTTGCAAACACAGACGAAGCAACCAAGCAGGCGAACGAAGCTCTGAAAGACAGAAAAATTTCACAGTAAATAGCTTGCGGAAATAGTTAAGCATTTCGGGTTACTTTTAACTAACGTGTTTACTAAATTATTCTCAACATAATACTTAAAGTTATTTAATATGGCCTGCCATCCAGCACGTTGCATTTCTATTGAATTCTGACTTTTTATATAAGTGTTATTAAAAGAAACAATATGATTCTCATTATTTTCCTAACACTGAGTTGGTTGGCAGCTTTTAGTTTTAGTTTGTGGATGGTTGGTTAAAATAGACAAAAATTGTTATTTTTTCCTGTTTATTAAAATTTTTACATCAAACAGCCCAAGATTATCTTGCCAGTCAACTTCCCGTTTGAGTGGATCAGCATCTGGCATTAAGTCGTTTACAATAAACCAAATGTAGCCCTCATTTTCAACTATAAACTTTGAACCCTTTCCACCATAAGGAAATATTTGACTTTTATCTAAATTAGGGAATTCATTAGATAGGCTTGGTGATATAACAACAAGCAACTGACCTACATTAGCTTTTGGGTATACTCTTTTTTGTTGGCTTTCTCTAATGCGATCTACAGCACTATCTAAATGTATATTTTTTAAATCAATTCCTTCCGGGCCATTCCATGGGTATGCGAACAACGATCCTTCAACCTCTTCCTTTGTGAATGAATCTACGTCTCTTCCAAGTCCCATTTTTTCATTTTTTTCTTTAACTTTGTATTGAAACTCTAAGCTTTTAACCATTCTTCCCATTGCAATGTTAATTCCACCGTACGCGTCTAGAGTGATTTCGTCCCCTGCATTAACTCTTATGTCTGTAGCTTGCCAGCTACGAGGCTGTACAATTACCGATCTGTAATTAGTCAGTTTATCAAAATTTATTGAAATGCCGTCTTGCGTGGAAACCGATATGGAATTAAATCCAACATTGTTAAAAAGATTTACCAGGAAAAAATATAACGATGATAAAATGAAGATGAAAATAAGTATTCCCTTAAAAAGAGCAGTCCAACTATCCAACATCTTTTCGATTACGCTCATAAAATCTCCCTCTTAAATTTATGCTCTCTAAATTTTTAACGCCGATTTTCGCTAGGCGTCCCGATAACGTAAAACTGTAACTTTTGGAATATTTTACACATCAAATCCGTGAAGGCACCTAGCTAAAACTGCGACATTAAAAATTTCGAGGAGGCCTAGTTTAAGTAGCCTTGGAGTTCAGAAGCATGATAATTGGATATTTGCTTCATACTCTCTCTGACACAACAGTTTGTTCACTCGGAAAATTCGAGGATATGTGCTTCTATTTATGTAAATCCCCTATGAGCACAGTACCGAAGCCAGTTAATACTAACCATCAAGTGTCGTCAATTGCGTCCGATTACCCGGCGGAAATTTTGTCGCTTAATGCTTCATTATTGATAGAGGAAATGACTAGAAATATTTTTATAAAAGGAAGATTTTTCTGTTCAGTAGTAGTGGTCGTGATGTTTATTGATGGGTGTTTGCAGAGTAGCGGCACCAATATAAAAGCCACATTGCGTTAGACAGTGCGGCTTTTGCAGCATTACAAAACGAAAACGATGTGCTCGCGTTTGGCAATTTAAAAAATAATTTTCGCTGCCCAATCGCGGCTGGCGATGTGTTCTCCCTGGGGAAAGTTCGATAGGCTTAGGGTTCCATCTTCATCTGCTGTTATTGAAATTGATTTTTGCCATTGGCCATTGATCGTGTCGTACCAGCTTAATTTGTAGGTTTTCCTGGCAATAAAACCTTGTAGTTTTGGCGCTACGGATTTATTTTCAAAATAAAGCAATGCAAAATCTTTTTCGGTGGTGCGCATCATGTAGGACCAGCCATCGAGGCCATCTTCCGGGCTACTTGGTGCTTTGCGTGGTGAAATTTGATCGGACGCTAATAGTAGATCCTGGTAGCGGCGACTTTCAGATTGGATAAATGTTTTTAGATGTTGCATATAATTAGCGGATTCGTAATTTAATGCGTCCCATATTTGTGGGCGTGCGCCTGCGGGTTCGCCGGTGGATGTTATGTCGTAGGCGGCTGTGCCGTGAACGTGGCCAGACAATCCACCTGAAAGCACAGAGCCGTACATTTGCGCTCGGGAAAAATAATTATCACGCGGTGAATTTGCGAGCGGTTCTTCGCCTGCAGGTTTATTTATTTCGTGACGCCAACCAGTGTAATAGGGCTCGAAATTAACAGTGGGATAAGCTGGCGTGAGTTTAAATTGCGTTTCCAATGCTTCACTCACACGATGATCTCGTGGCTTGTTACCAACGCTATGCATGGTCATCCAGGGCACTTGCTGGCCGTGACCAAAGGCGGCATAAGTAGAGCGATCAATCAGCGTAGTAACTGGTTGGTTAAACGGTGGCGGGCCATATTTTTTTAAGTGATAGGTGAGGGCTTCATTAAATTGCGCAGCGGTGAGACTGAAATCTTTTGGAATCCAGTCTAGATGAATGCCACTAAACACAAGATTATTTGCACCATAACGTGCAATTAAATATTGCGTGTAACGTGCGAAAGTTTCATTGAAATTAAAATAAGCATTCCATGATGGGCCTACATCGCGTCGTACTGTTTCCAGTAGCGGCACAAATCCCTGTTGAGATAAATAATTCATTTTGCGGTCGAGGCTTTTAAAATAATCTGGATTAATGCGCGTGAAATCTGAAACGCCTTTGTGTTGTGTAGACATGGCGAAGGGCAGGTGGCCGTATTCATCGCGCATACTTTTTGCCGTGAACGAGCCCCAGTAGCTCACACCTCCCGATGCATCAGTTCCTTTTCCGCTTGATACATCGTAACCAAATTTCTCCCACGCATTTCTGAGATAAATTCCACTGGCATCTGCATGGGTGCTGGGGTTCACGTCTGCATCCCAATTGGGGAAAGACGCGATCATGCTGACGGAATTGAAACCCTGTTTCTTGCGAAAAGAAACTGCATCTTCAAAGCCGATGCCTGGGCCTGGGCGGTAATCATTTGACGTCGGTGCATTGCGAAACGGCAAACGCCATGTTGAACCTGCAAGCCAGGTATCGCCCACCATGAAGAAAGATGTGCCGTCGGCATATTCAAGTGCGTGCCCGTTGGGTGAGATACGAACAAAACCTTGTCGGTTTGGATTTTGTTGCTTTTCGCGGGCGGACCAATTGGTTGCAGTAAATTTTCCAGAGCGACCATTTAAACCAGCATCGTCAGGATTGTTGGAAGCGCTACTCCACGTCCATTCACCCGGCGCAGTTGCAACCAAACGCACCATGTAGCGATTGCCGCCATCCCAAAAACCGTACACGCGTTTGTCAAACCCTGGGCCTTTGAGCTGAACCCATATATCTACATCGGTGTAAAAATTTTGGTAAGTCTTCTCTGCAATGAAAACAATTTCCTGTGTTTCCCACGGATGGACTTGTTGGTGTTGTGTAGATTTTGTTAACTCGGCGCAACCACTAAGGCCAATTGCGACGCATATTAAAAGCTGGTTCAAGAATCGGTTCACCACTAGCCTCTCATTACATAATATTTTAATGAAAATTGTGGCGACAGATACTAGCAGATGCCATTCTGAAATAACATTTACCTAAGGCTATGAAATGCAAAATTAGGCATGATAAAAATTTACATTTGATGATAAGGTTTTTGATGACGACTTAATTGAAACTGAAGAAAAAAAGATTAGGGTTTCAATAGACATGCGCCGCGTTATGTTCGAATTTATTTTTTAGTGTCATTTAATGAATGATGCGACTTTTTTGTCGCGTCTAGCTTTACGAAATAGATTCCGAATTTCTAATAGCGTTTTCGACGGCGTGAAAATTAACTTTATCAACTACTATTGAATAGAAGTTTAAACGTGTGTGATCAGAAATTTTTTAAGCGCTCACATCGAGGATTTTTAAAAGAAGGTTTTGCTTGAATAGGTGTGGAAAATCGT
>CBHTVU010000287.1:0-4654 GCA_966096785.1 uncultured Gammaproteobacteria bacterium
AAATGGCAAAGGCGTCACAACCATCACCGGCATTCCTGTCGATGAAACCGAACTAAAAAATATCGCCAAAGCTTTAAAACAAACCTGCGGTGTAGGCGGTTCAGTAAAAGATGGCGTTATAGAAATCCAGGGCGACCAACGCGAAAAAATAAAAGCCGATTTGGAAAAACGTGGCTACACAGTGAAATTAGCAGGCGGTTAGAGAAATAATTTATGGAAAATGGTTTACCCGATCCCACAATTTTGCTCGAGCTCGCTAACACCAAAATGCCCTTCGGAAAATACGCTGGTCGAGTGCTCATGGATTTACCTGAACCCTATTTGGTGTGGTTCCATCAACAAGGTTTCCCCAAAGGAAAACTCGGTGAGCAATTACAATTTTTGTATGAAATAAAATTAAATGGTTTAGAAGGATTGTTGAAGCCTTTGCGGAACCACAATTAATTACACGAGGGATAAGTTCATCTATTACCGTTAGATCCTCGGCTGCAAGCGCACCGCCCAAAACATCTGACCTATAAGTCCATAATCACCTCAAGCCAAGTCACTGGCCCGCTTATTGCAAAATATCTATCAAATGACTTTACCGACGTTTTTCTGACAGAGAGGCCTTTACCATGGATTCACAAACCTTTATCCAATTAACCGATACTTCACTGAAAATCGGACTGGGCGCTTTAATTGCGGCCCTAGTTGCATGGCTAATTCTGTGGCGCGCGGGCCAATCGCAAGGCGGGCCGCGTGAAAATCGACGTTTGCAAATTTTGGAAGATGTGTCCGCGCAAGTAGGAACGGTCACACATATATTCGCCAAATATTCGTCGCTTGTCGTTGAATCAATCCAGTTTGGGGAACGCTGGCCCTCTGCTCGCCGTCAAGAATTAGACATAGTGAATACTGAGCTCGTAAACGAATTTCGCAAATTGGCAGACGCGGAAGCCAAATTACTCATGCTTGGTGAAAAAAATCTGGAGCGCAGTTTACGCTTGTATGGCGCCAAAATTGCTGTGTTTCGTAAACAGGTATATGTGTGCCGCAAAGATATTAGTCATGAGCAGATCACTACCTTAAAGATGGGTGTAAATCAGGTTCGCGAAGCTTTTTACGATATGTTGAGCCGTAAATATGACCGCTTGTTAGCGACCAATTAACGCCATTTCAATTTTTCGCTTGAGAATAACCCATGCCGTGTTTTACTCTGCATGGGTTATTTTTTTACAGCGCTCATTTATCTGCGCGTTATTCTGTAGTCATCTTGTAATTATTTCTGTAATCGAGAAACCCTCATCAATTAACTCTTTAAGTTTATCTCCAATACCTGCGAGAACACTATAACTACGTCGTTGGATCACAGTTTGAATATCATCTAAAATAATGAGCTCTAATCGCACCTCTTTTGCAATCGTCACAAAACGACCTAGCAAATCATTAACATTACTTCCACCCGTTCCTTTTTGAAGATCTTTGATCGCAATTAGAAGCTGCACGAACAAATCTTTGACGTTAAGCACACTTTTAATTCGAGTCGTAAAACTGGAATGATTGTTCGGTATCTCAATTCATGACATGGATATTGCTGCGCGTCGCGAATTGATAATTCGTTTTTTCTACTCCCTGACTCGCCAGTTATCAACAGACATCTGACATCTCCATATAATTTTCTTTGAGTCCTAATACTATCTATTTTCTCAAAGACACCGCGAATAAAAAAAGGGTTCCTGATAAATGGTTTTTCATCAACGTTTTTTGTCATTCAATCGACCATCCATCTAAGTCAGAATCTTCGTCAAGCAATCCCAGATCAATTCCGTCTGTTAAGCGAGCGCTGGATTCAGCAGTTTTTGGATTCACATCTTTAACCGCCGCTTCCATCGGTGATAACAATGGTTCAATTCCCGTTTTTTCCAGGCGCGCCGTTTGTGCTGCATTCCGTGTGCTTTTACTGACCTTTGGTTTGGCTCGCCTAGCGTGAAATTTATCCTTCGCTTCATTAAGAGATATTTTGGCATTTTCTAGATTCGGATTGTTTAATGCTTCCTTTCTTATTTTCAACCTCAAATTTTTTATCAACCGATTTTCGTAGAGGGTTGCCTCGCTAAATAATGTGATGCGAGCATCCTGCTACGTACAACCTCGGCAGCCTTGCCATATACCTCTCCTTGGAATTTAAATTTTAGGCTTTAATGTTAGCTCTATTATTCCGGATTATCTATCAAAGTACCTTCTTTGATATTTGATCTAAAAAGCCCGAACAGCTTTCACCGATCGAGCTTTGTGACGCAAACAAATACTGAGTCTCGTTGTTTTTAGCTCAAAGATCAAAGAGTCTGACCCCTTGATCGATCGTGATCGGAATTCCGCGGCATCCTAATTTCCGCGGAATTAACCTTTATTCTAAGTTTAAATTATAAACACCAGTTACAAGACAAGTCGGGTTGCCTATACAAATTTCTTTCTATGGGCTGAATATGCCAACGATAGGCATCGTTCATATTCATACCCGTTGATAACACACCATTGTCATTATACAAATAAGCTCCCGTATGACGATTTTTAATTAAAAAGTAATCGCCTGCGATAACCAGCTCCCAATGAGCGCTATGCCATTGATTATTGAGCACAGCGCCAGATCCATTGAGCGTACTACCTGTGTTTAGTTGTAATTGGCCGTTATTCTCAGTATGCAAATAACCACCAGTGCCAACGTTTCTAAACCTCACCCACTTTGAGGGAGTGCTTCTATAGTCCGATCCGGAACTAGTATTCACCCGCTCAATAAACCACTGCGCCTCTGACGAAGCTGAATACAAATTAAAATCCGTGTCGACTCTTAGCTGCCCAGGGATATCATTCAGTTGGTCGGTGACCAGTCCATAAGATCCAGTATGCAGCGTAGAATTATCAGTCAAATTATTTGGTGTAGAATCTTTCACCTTCAATCTAAAAGGAAAACCGTACCGCCAATGCATAGCCACATTGTCCATTATGCTCATCTTGGGATTGTCGGCAGTCGAGTAGACGGTTCCATAACTTGTTTGCCGAGCCAATTTAACCAACCAACTCGTATTGGGGTCATTCATATTCGCGGTGGTATTGGCAGACCCATTTAAATTAACCAGATATCGATTAGTGCTAACGTGCCTTAATTTGAAGGATTCACGATCGCTGCTAAAAACCAGCTCCCATTTAACACCATTGCCCGCATTGCTTGACAAATGGAATGCACCGTAAGGATGATTTGGGGAATTAGCCAATAAATATTTATTGGAGTCACGGTGTTTTAAATAAAATTGATTTCCTTGCCCAGTATATTCAAAGGCAAACTGTGCCTTTAAATCTTGCCACTTATCACCAGGCACCTCACTCACCGATACGGGCAGTACATATGGAACATTTGGCACTATATTTGGAGTTGCAAAGTTCAGCCACAACTTATTATCAAAAGAAAAATATTGAGTGTTGTCTGCCTGCACTAACCTAACAAAACGATTCCCATTTAATTCTTTAAGATAGGTTACTAATGCTGTCTGGCCCTCGTCAGTATCCGCAGTTGCGGTATTGTTAATAATAGGGTTGGGTGTACGACTTGCGTAATACTTGCTAGGAACATAGTGTGTGATGGACTCATAATCGTAAGAGCCAAAATTTTGTGGGTAGAAAAAAAGAATATCGATGGGATAATAATCTATCTTGCGGCTTGGCTCGAGGGCTAATACCTCGGATTGAATTAAGCTTGTATTGTATTCAATGTAATCTGGGGCATCTTTACGAGAATGCTCATGTAAAAAACCCAACACATGAAACAACTCATGTACTACCAAATCTGCGCCGGGTACACCACAACCCATTCCGATAGTCAAAGAGGGGTAGCCCAAGATTGCTGTTTGAAATATGTCGCTCTTTGCAATACCAACACTGACACAAGAGGTCGACTCCTTAATGATTACATAGTCCATCCTGTTTGAAGGGATTGGGCCGCTCGTAATATTTGTAAATCGAAAACTTGAATTATCATGCAGATAATCTATTGCATTGATAAATTTTAGACGAGCAGCAGCGCTAAGATTGGCATCCAGCACATAGGGTACTTCTGCATTGGGAAAATGTTGACCCGCTTTAAAAGCGGCACTGGCCTGCTGAGAGGCAACTAACGCGGCTGCTAATCCTGACATTTGTAGCATTTTTTTCATACTTCGTTCCTCGAGTAAGTTAACCGAAACATCAATCTGCACTTTAATTTTTAACAAGTGTCATTTTTCGCTTGAGTTTCAAAACCCGAAACTCAAGCGATGCCAAGTTGACACTCGACTTGGCAATTTCTAAAAAAATATTTATTCAAAAATGGGGGAGGCCAAACACTTTAAATGCCTAGCACCTCAAAAAAAGATTCAATTATTTTGGTTCGCTTGGGTACAAGCGTAACTTGCGATCCATTCCATTTATTTAAGCCCACCTGCAAAAATCACACATAAATGAGGCATCTGAGTTTCCTTGCTCAATCGGATGTTGACGGGGTTGTTAATGGCAGCTATCAGTGTCTAACTAAAAAATCGACCAAATCATTAATTGGCACTACTTTCATTTCTTCTTAGCGCTCATTTATGCAATGAAAGAGGCGATTTGTTTTGCGCTTAATCTGAAACCAGATCAAGCC
>CBHTVU010000288.1:0-4579 GCA_966096785.1 uncultured Gammaproteobacteria bacterium
GCTCAAGAAATAACTAAACCAGCCGAGCCAGAGCCCGCACCGATTGTTCCACCACAGGCTGACGCGAGCCAGCTGAATAACCCTGCGCCGGCCTATCCGCAAATATCGCGTCGTTTGCGAGAGGAAGGCATCGTCTTGTTGGAAATCCTTGTAAAAGCCGACGGTACCTTGGGGGATGTGCGAATGAAGAAAAGTAGTGGATACAGTCGGCTGGATGAAGCAGCTCAGAAAGCGGTTAAGAATTGGCACTTCCTACCGGCCAGGCGCGGTGGCGAGGCGATTGATTATTGGTATGAGTTACCTATTGAGTTTTCGTTGAATCGGTAAGCGCCGGTTTGGTTTCAATTTTTAAATGAGGTATTTATGAATTCACCCTACGGTATATCGTCCATCTGGTTACAGGGCGACATGGTTATCAAGACGGTTGCCATCATATTATTGTTCATGTCTATTGCCAGCTGGTTTGTGATTGTATTGCGTACCTGGGGCCTCTTACGCCTGCGGACTGCCAATCGCGCCTTATCCGATTTCTGGCACGCCCAGAGTTTTGCGGAGGGGTTACATGTGCTGGGGGCAGACCGCAATGAGAACCCTTACCGCAATTTGGCCGAAGAAGGTCAGTCCGCCTTGGACCATCACCACAACCACAAAACTGATTTGCACGGCAATTTGCCCCTCACAGATTGGCTCACTGCCTGCTTGAAAGACTCTATTGACCATAGCACCGACAGACTTCAGCGCGGCCTTGCTTTACTAGCGTCAGTAGGATCTACGGCACCTTTTGTAGGGTTATTTGGTACGGTTTGGGGAATTTATCATGCTCTTGTGAGCATTGGTCTGAACGGTTCCGCCAGTATTGATAAGATTGCCGGGCCAGTTGGTGAGGCACTTATCATGACCGCTTTTGGTTTGATAGTCGCCATTCCAGCCGTTCTCGGCTACAACGCGATCAACCGCGGCAACCGCACCATCAGTAGTAAACTCAATCGCTTCGCTCACCAACTTCACGCTTATTTCCTAACTGGCGCGCCGCCGGCCAGCAGCAAAGGAAGCAACCACGTGGTTCTCAAAAACGTTTCGCGCAAAAACGCACAGCCTGAATAAGGAACCGCATTATGGCTTTTGGTGGAGATTTTGAAGAAGACAAAGGCTCAATGAGCGATATCAACATGACTCCGCTGGTGGATGTCATGCTGGTATTGTTAATTATTTTTATTATTGCTGTACCCGTCATTACGCACTCGGTAAAGGTGGATTTGCCACGCGCGGACAACACGGTAAATAACATAAAACCTGAGACAATTAACTTGTCAGTAACAGCCGATGGCAAAATTCATTGGAACGAGACTGATGTTAATGAAGACGAACTTAATCTGCGTCTTTCTACCGAGGCAAGCAAGCAACCCCAACCTGAAATTCATATTCGCGGCGATCGTAAAGTTGAATACGAACATGTGATGAAAGTGATGGCGGCAGTACAGCGGGCCGGAATTTTAAAATTGGGATTTGTTAGTGAGCCCGACCAATAAAGAATTTATACAACTTTACGCGCCAATAAAATGGCCTTTAAGGTAGTTTCCACCTAAGCTAAATTTTAAGCTTTTACCTAAAAGATCCGGCCCCATGGCAACACGATTATTCTTGCTCGCAACCTTACTTCTGGCGAATCTGGCGTGGGCCGATCCCGCCACGCAGATTTGGGTATTGGGTGCAGAAGATTCCTGGCCACCCTATTCCGACAAGCAAGGTGAAGGAATTTCTACCAATATTATTAATGCTGCCTTAGCGAAGCAGGGAGTCAAAACAGAAATCCATGTCCGTCCTTATGCTCGCGTTTTGCAGGAAGTAAAATCAGGCATTCTGGATGGTGGTTACAATGTCACGCGGCAGGAAAACACGGAAAAAGACTTTATTTTTGGACAGGAACCAATACTAAAAGCCAAGGCTTATTGGTACGTTCCCGCAAACTCAACCCTGAAATTCGAGACGATTAATCAAGTACCCGACTCACTAAGGGTGGGCGGAATTATTGATTATGAGTATGGCGATGTTTATGAACACCAGCGCAACCGTTTCAAGGAGGTGCGTGTTCCGCGTCAATCACAACTTATCAAAATGCTTAAAACCGGCCGTATAGATGCGGCAATCATGTTTGAAGAAGAAGCCAACCAGGCCCTCCGCGAAATGAATTTACCCCACGATGCAGTGCGCAAAATTATGTTTAATCACACCAGTGATATTTATGTGGCCTTCTCGCGCAAAAAGGATACATCCCGAAAATACGCAGAGATTCTTGATAAGGGGCTTAGGCTGTTAAAAGCTTCGGGTGAGTACGACCAACTGTTTAAGTTACCTGAGCCTTAAAAAAATACCGCCAACAGGCGGTATTTCACAATGTCTAACTCAAATCCTCTAGATCACATGTAAGCATTGGATCTGTCGCTGTGGTCGGTCACATCGCGAATACCCTTAAGCTCAGGCAACTTATCCATTAACTGAACCTCAATACCCTGTTTTAGGGTAATTGCTACGGAACCACAGCCCTGGCATCCGCCACCAAACTTCAATATCGCGTACTTATCGTCCGTCACTTCAACGAGACTTACATTACCACCGTGGGAAGCGAGGCTTGGGTTTACATCGTTGTACAACACGTAATTGATACGGTCTTCCAGTGGGCTATCAGCATTAACTTGTGGCATCTTTGAATTTGGTGCACGTATGGTGAGTTGCCCACCCATGCGGTCCGCCGAGTAATCGACTTTGGCATCCAACAAAAATGGCAGACTGCGGCCTTCAAAATAGGCTTTAAAACCTTTTAATTCCACAATCTCATCATCCGGCTTTTCTTCGCCAGGGCGACAGTAGGCGATACAGGTTTCAGCTTGGGATGTACCCGGGTTAGCTACAAACATACGTATGCCAATGCCATCATTGTCTTTCTGCTTGTCCAGCAAGCCTTTCAAATACTCTTGCGCCGATTCGGTGATATCAACATTAACCATCTTTACTACTCTCTACCCGTTCGGGATACCTGATTAAATTACTCAGGTATTCTACTGTAATAGTCTCCAGAGATAAACGCTAAAGCCCTACTCTCGCCCAAGAGACGACTTTTGTCATAGGTTGAAGAAAAAACACTGCTATTCGCAACTTGTCAGTCCAGCGATCCAATCGCTAATGATTGGAACCGCCCGAGCGTCTACCACCGTCCTGGCAAGCGGTGGCATTTGCGAGGTACCAATCGTCTGCATGCGCTTTAACAACACCGATTTCGACGGATCACCCGGCGTTATGAGTTTGGGATCTACAATATCCAGGTTGCCCGCCGTCGGCAGCACATTGCATATATTCATCTGCGCCAAACTGGTGCTGAACCGCAAATCCAGGGTCGCGGGTGTAGGTCCATCTGGCTGGTGACAATTGCTGCAGTTACTGTGCAGATAACTTCGTGCTTTTTGCTCAGTAGTGGCCTGGCTATCGGCAAGATCGAATAATTTTTCTGTTTTATGAGCAGTCGACAAGGAGGACGTAAACAGCCCAATATGTGAAAGCGTTGTTAACTGATTGGCCGTTTTTTGACTGGCAGGATAATTAAATTCTTTGTTCAACTGTTTAGCTTCCAAGCCCAACGAAAAGCCGGCGACAGTTGTATGACACTCCATGCATTGCCCAGGGCTTGGAAAATGCCAGGCGATATCATTGACAGTTTTATCCTTAGCGTCGCTCAATAAGGTTGCGTCAGTTTGTGCATCGTTCCATTCGTAACTAAAACCCTGCCAACCTAATTCGCCGTGCGCAAATAAACGCGTTTCAACAAATTTTACTCCCAATTTAAAATGCTTCATTAATACCGAACCCACCGGAAAATTAAAATCACCGTTGGTGGTCACATTGATTTGCGTATTGTTGGGCACACTTAAGTAGCGTTCTTTTTCTGCTCCATCAGACCATAAAGCATTGTTAACACTGTAAGGAATTAATCCACTCGCGGCCTGAGTTGGATTTGCGTTATTTACACAGCCAGTTTCAGATAATTTATTCGCCATAGTGCCCGCTTGCGGGTTAGCACCTGTAGCCTCCATCTTATAAATTTGTTGACCCGCAGCAGCGCCTTGGCCGAGCGCAAATAATTCACCGCGATTATCTTGTGCGAAAGAAACAATATTAGTGACAGTGGTTCCGTGTTCAGCCCGGTTTACAATTCCACCTGACGATCGTGTAAAAGAACGAATGGTGCGCTCGCAATAATCTGTATAAAAATATTTTCCGATTGCAGCAGGATTATCCTCACCGCGGTACACATAGCCGCCAATCACTGAGCAAGCGCCTGTATTCTGGCTAATGGGTAAAACCGGTTTTATTTTATTTGCAGTAGAGCAATTAGGCCTCCCGCTATAACAGCTATCACCCTCCATATCACCCCAGCCGTAGTTACCACCACGCGTCACCAGATTAATTTCTTCCCACGCGTCCTGACCAACATCCCCAACCCACAAATCGTTGGTTGATTTGTCAAAACTAAATCGCCAGGGATTGCGCAAACCGTAAGCCCAGATTTCAGGTTTTGCGCTAGGAG
>CBHTVU010000289.1:0-4570 GCA_966096785.1 uncultured Gammaproteobacteria bacterium
GCGAGCCTCAAATGAGGCTCGCTTTATGAGAGTAAAACTGTGGGACAGCAGTGGTGTCTGAATGGCCTTTCTCCACTTTTCATAGTTTGGTTAAGCTCGGCATTTATCCGCAAAATTGGGCTGGCGTAGGGCGCACCTAAAGCAAAGCGTGGTGCGCCGTATTTTTATCAAGTTGCGTTTTGAAATTTGCTTATTGGCGTATCACGCTTTGCTTTAGATACGCCCTACATAAACTCTTAAAGTTTTGTCCCAATCATCATCGACAAATCAATTGCTCTGCAATGCTTCGTCAGAGCTCCAATCGAAATAAAATCCACCCCAGTTTCAGCAATTAAAGGCAGAGTTGTTTCTGTTACATTTCCGGACGCTTCGAGTTTTGCTTTTCCTTTATTTATGGTTACTTCTTTGCGCATATCATCGATTGTAAAATTATCAAGCGTGATGATGTCTGCGTTTGCAGAAAGCGTCTCGTCAAGTTCGCGAAAGTTATCCACTCCTACTTTAACAGGTTTATTGGGTGCGATATTGCGTGCGATTGTGACTGCGGCTGAAATTCCACCGCTGGCTGCTATGTGATTTTCTTTGATGAGAAACACATCGTACAAACCTATGCGGTGATTGTGACAACCGCCGCTGGCGACAGCGTATTTTGTGCGTCGCGTAAACTGGGTAGGGTTTTATGAGTATCTAGTAATTTTACAAAGGTGTGTGCAACCAGATTCGCATAGTAGCGACTAATAGTTGCGGTTCCGAAAAGGGTTTGTAAGAAATTTAGAGCAGTGCGCTCGCCCAAGATTTAAATAATGTCGTTTTTAATGCAACAAATGATGAACTACCTCGCTCTCCTCCTGAATTATTTCTTCGCTATTTTGCTCAGCTAATTCGGTTGCTGCTTCCATTCCCGCTTCGATCATTACTTTGGCAACTTCAAAGCGAGCGGCACCCAAAAAGGCTATGGATTCTTCGGAAAATTTAAGAGTGACCAAAGGCTCGCGGTTAGGATTTTCGTCGTCGCTGCGTTTGAGCACAATTTCACCTGAAGGAAGTTCCACAATTTCGTAAACAGAGGATGTCATATCCACTCCAGTATAAAAAGATACGGCATTCTAGCAGAAGATGATTCCAGGTGTTCAAGCCTCTTGAAGGGCATTAGTTGTCTTCATCTTCATCCAACTTTTCCAAACTTAATTCGGTAAATTTGGAAGCCGATGCAGCTACCACCGCTTCCACTGAAGGTGCGCTGGAGGCGTCCCCTGCTGCCAACTTGATTCGCAGCCGTAAGTTATTAGGGGAATCAGCGTTTGCTATGGCGTCATCAAAACTGATTCTGCCCGCCATGTAGAGTTTAAAAATCGCTCCGTCAAAAGTCTGCATACCCAGATTTTCAGACTTTTCCATAATCTCTTTGATTTCGGTTAACCGACTTTTCAGAATAAGCTCTTGAATGGTTTTTGTGCCGAGTAGGACTTCGATAGCAGCACAGCGTTTCCCATCAACAGTCGGCAACAAGCGTTGCGATATAAATGCACGTAAATTTTGTGACAATCCCATTAGTAATTGCGGGCGACGCTCTTCAGGGAACATATTAATAATACGCTCCAATGCCTGGTTCGCGTTGTTCGCATGTAAGGTTGATATAGCTAAATGCCCCGTTTCCGCAAACTCCAACGCGTGCTCCATGGTTTCGCGGTCGCGTACTTCGCCGATCAAAATTACGTCGGGCGCCTGACGTAAGGTATTTTTTAACGCGGCTTTATAGCTACGTGTATCTACACCTACTTCACGTTGATTGATTACACTTTTCTTATGTTTATGCACAAATTCAACCGGGTCTTCGATCGTAATAATATGACCGCCACTTGAGCTATTACGATGATCAATCAATGCAGCTAAAGATGTAGATTTACCTGAACCAGTACCGCCCACAAACAGTACCAAACCGCGTTTGCTCATAACGACATCTTTTAAAATTTCCGGTAAACCCAGGCTATCGAATTGTGGAATATCGGTTTTAATATTGCGCGCAACAATGGAAATTTCATTGCGCTGCTTGAAAATGTTTATTCGAAATCTACCAACACCATGAATTGAAATTGCTAAATTCATTTCGAGTTCGTGTTTGAAAATTTCACGCTGCTCTTCATCCATAATTTCATTAGCAATAGTTTCAATTTCGCCTGCTTTATAAACATCTTGCGAAAGCGGCTTTAATACGCCTTGAAATTTTGCACAGGGTGGCGCGCCAGTGCTGAGATAAAGATCTGAACCGTCTTTTTTTGCGAGAACGTTGAGGTATTGATCGATAGGTGTGGCCATTAACAGATTCTCCTTCTGCAATTTCTGAACAAATATAAAAGGAAATTTATGCGAAAAGGTAAGCGGATATCTTTAAAGCATTAAGTAGGGAATCGTCATACTCGCGTAGCGGGGATGACGATTCCCTATTAAATATTTTTCGTATTAGGTAATGATTAGCTCTAATTAAATCTGGCTTGAAATTTTAAATAATATGAATGCTGAATTAACTTAAAAAATTTATTAATTCAACCGCTCCAAAATCGTTGTAATCCCCTGCCCTAGACCTATACACATTGTTGATGCACCGAGCGTTGCATTTTTTTGCTGCATAACGGTTAAGAGCGAACCGGTGATGCGTGTTCCAGAACATCCGAATGGATGCCCTAATGCAATTGCACCACCATTGAGATTTACTTTTTCATTCATTTTGTCGAGCAGTTTTAAATCTTTGAGTACAGGCAAGGCTTGCGCAGCGAAAGCTTCGTTAAGCTCAACAATTTCAATATCGTCGATAGTAAGTCCAGCAACTTTCAGGGCTTTTTCCGTTGAAGGAACGGGCCCGTAACCCATGATGGAAGGATCTACACCTGCCAAGCCCATAGATACTACTTTCGCAATTGGCGCTAAGCCTAAGGATTGAGCGCGCTCTGCAGACATAACTAGCATCACCGAAGCACCATCACTTAATTGCGATGAAGTTCCCGCAGTGACCTGACCATTTTTCGGATCAAATACCGGCGGTAATTTTGCGAGAGCTTCAACGGTTGTTTCAGGACGAATGGTTTCGTCTTCTTCTACCTGAATTAAAAAGCCATCCGCGTTGTGGCCTTCAACGGCGAGAATTTCACGCGCGAAACGACCTTCGGCACGAGCTGCTGCAGCGAGTTGATGTGAACGCGCACCGAACTCGTCCATCTGCTGACGATTAATACCGTGTAAGAGCGCGAGATACTCAGCTGTCATGCCCATATTGCCTGCGGCCTTTGCAACCGATAGACCAAGCAAGGGGTTGATGCTCACAGAATCGTACATGGGGAGATGGCCCATATGCTCGACTCCGCCAATTAAATAAACATCGCCGATATTTGCACGAATATTTGCAGTAGCTGTGTGAAGCGCTGCCATGGAGGAGCCGCATAAACGATTGATGGTTTGCGCGGGAATCGTGTGCGGTAAATCAGCTAGCAACAAAATATTTCGCGCAACATTAAAGGCTTGTTCCTCGCGTTGCATTACGCAGCCCCACAACAAATCGTCGATAGTGGCTGGATCAAATTTGGGATTGCGCGCTAATAAACCTTTGATAATAGCGGCAGAAATATCGTCTGCGCGTACATTACGGAAGCAGCCATTTTTGGAGCGTCCCATAGCACTGCGCGCATAATCAACAATAACGGCATCACGTGGTTGTAAACTCATTATTTCTGCTCCTTAGCTGTAACTGCTGGGGCGCTATTGTAGAAAGATTGGTTGTTAGCGGCTTTTGCTTTTAAGCTCGCAGGCGGATCATAAAGCGCGCTTAAATGACTAAATTTTGTCGCTATATCGCAAAAGGTTTTGGTACTGATTGAATCGACCCAACGGAATACGCCGCCTCTGAAAGGTGGAAAGCCAGTGCCGTACACTAACGCCATATCGGCTTCGGCTGCGGTCTCAACAATCCCCTCCTCCAAACAGCGAGCAAGTTCAGTGGCCATAGGAATCATCATGCGTGAAATAATATCTTCATCGCTAATTTCCAGCGCACCCTTCACATGTGGTTTCAAAAGTTCAACAGCTTCAGGGCTAGGGATTTTTGCTGGCTTGCCCTTTTTATCCAGCTCGTAATTGTAGAAGCCTTTGGAATTTTTCTGGCCAAGACGACCCGCCGCATAAAGTGCATCAGTACAAGATGTAAAGTCGCGCTTCATACGATCAGGGAAACCTTCGGCCATAACTTTTTCAGCGTGAACGGCGGTATCAATACCAACTACGTCCAACAAATAGGCGGGCCCCATTGGCCAACCCCAGGTTTCCATAAGTTTGTCGATACGCTGATAATCCACGCCGTCGCGTATTAACAATGCAAGGCCAGCAAGATATGGGAACAAAACGCGATTCACCAAAAAGCCGGGACAGTCTTTAACAACAATTGGTTTTTTGCCCATAGCATTCGCATAGGCGACGGTACGTGCAATAGCATTGTCAGAAGTTTTTTCGCCCCGAATAACTTCCACCAGCGGCATCATATGAACTGGATTGAAAAAATGCATGCCACAGAAATTTTCTGGAC
>CBHTVU010000290.1:0-4462 GCA_966096785.1 uncultured Gammaproteobacteria bacterium
TTCCGTTGCTGTTAGTAGCCTAGCGAGTTCGTCTCTAACTAGCGCCAGTGCATCGAGTGTTACATCAACCAGCTCCTCGATTAGCTCCTCAGCCTCATCTGCAGCAAGCATCAGCGCACTTATCGTTGTAGATCAATTCGGTTACTTGCCGGATGCACAAAAGATCGCGGTACTGCGCGATCCGCAAACCGGCTACGACGCAGACCAAAGCTTCACACCCAGCGCGAGCATCTACTTGGTAGACATGACAACAGGAGAAACTGTCTTGAGCGCTGCCCCTGTTGTCTGGAAATCAGGAGCCACCGACACTTCATCAGGCGATAAAGCCTGGTGGTTCGACTTTTCCAGCATTACTACTCCCGGCACCTATGCAGTTGTGGATAAAACCCAGAACCTCCGCTCGCCCAGCTTCAAGATTGCGGTTGATGTTTACAAGCCCGTGCTCAAACACGCGCTTCGCGCATTCTTTTATCAACGTGCCGGTTTTGCCAAAGAGCTCCCCTTTGCTGAAGCAGCATGGGTAGATGGTGCCAGCCATATAGGCGCTGGTCAGGATAAAAACGCTCGCATCTACAACGGTAAATCGAACGCAGCGACCGAAAAAGATTTGTCCGGCGGTTGGTACGATGCTGGCGATTACAATAAGTACACGAGTTGGACGGCGGATTACGTAATCACACTGCTTCATGCCTACCTCGAGAATCCTGCCGCATGGACCGATGATTTCAACATTCCTGAATCCAGCAACGGTATTCCAGACATATTGGATGAGGTGAAGTGGGGAGTGGATTGGCTGAAGAAAATGCAGGATGCCACGGGTGATAACTCGGTGCTAAGCATTGTCAGCTTGTCTCATGCCAGCCCACCTTCGTCAGCAACGGGGCGCAGTTATTACGGTACGGCATCAACCAATGCAACTATGTCGACTGCTGCCGCCTTCGCTTTTGCAAGTAAAGTCTTTGCCGATGTTCCAGCGTGGAGTTCTTACGCCGCTGATCTGAATGTTCGCGCCGAGAATGCCTGGACTTGGGCAGTAGCAAACCCGAGTGTGACCTTTTTCAATAACGACGACACTAAACAACCGGGCAGTGGCGGCATTGGTGCCGGTCAACAGGAAACAGATAATGCAGGACGAGCCATTAAAAAGCGCATGGCAGCCATCTATCTATTTGCCGCCAACGGCGGAGCGGACTACAAAGCTCATATCGATGCTGATTATGTGAATGCAGATTTGAAGAATTTTTCTGACTCTTTCAGGGAGGTGGAAAATACCAGTCTGCTCTATTACGCCAGTCTTTCCGGCGCCACCCCGGCAGTCGCGACCAACATCAATACCTGGTTCAAAAACGACATGAACAGTGGCGATAACTGGTCGGCGATGACCACCAAAAAAGATCCCTACTCCGCTTACATCAACTACTACGGCTGGGGTAGCAACAGCACCAAGTCAGCCAAAGGCAGCATGTTTATGGATTTGATTGAATTTAATCTCAGCGGATTTGATCAAACACTGGCGAAAAATTATGCCCTGACCTACGTGAATTACCTCCACGGTGTTAACCCGCAAGGGATGGTGTATCTGTCGAATATGTACAGCCTCGGCGTGCACAGTTCGGTGAATGAGTTTTATCACAGCTGGTTTGGCGACGGCAGTTCCAAGTGGGATAGAGTTGGTACCTCCACTTACGGTCCAGCACCTGGCTTCTTAACGGGTGGGCCAAATCCTTCCTATTCATGGGATACAAATCGCTGCGGTCCTGTGACCGGTACATCAAGTGATCCGCTGTGTAAATCAACCATATATTCACCGCCATATGGCCAACCAGCCCAAAAAGCCTACAAAGACTTTAATACCAGCTGGCCGCTCAATTCCTGGGAAGTGACTGAAAACTCCAACGGTTATCAGTCCAATTATTTGCGGTTGTTATCCAAGTTCGTTAATTAAATGAAATAAAAAGGGCAACTCCATTACTGGAGTTGCCCTCGTCTTCTATAAATGATCGCTTACTCGGCTTTTACTGGGGGTAGCGATTGTTGCCGCTTTAATTCGGCTTCAAATTTTTCTTCTAATGTAGTCACCAATCTTTGTAATTCATCCGCATCCACAAACGCATCTGCCTTGCCCTTTTCTTTGGCGACCCGCTTTTCTTCCAAATTCGCAAAACCAGGGTGGCCAACCAGGACTATGTCAGCTTTTACGTTTTTAAGACGGGAAAAAGTGCTGCGAAAGTCATCCACAATCGGGGGGTAAACCTTGTTGTTGATAAGACGATTGTCCGCAACCGTAAGGCTGCACACAAAAACTACCCGCCTGGTAACACCCTTATCCTGTGACTCAGTGACCCAGCTGGTACAACCTTTGGTATGCCCGGGTGTGAGCACGGCTTGCAAGCTAATATTGCCCAGTGAGATTTTTTCGCCGTCGTTGATAGCGCGGTCTACCTTCACGGCTGGAAATCTATCGTCCCAACCAAGCGTCTCGCCATCGAGTTTCCCGGTTTCCAACGCAAAGCGGTCAGCTTTACTGGCTATCAGCTTTGCCCCTGTGTCTGCTTTAAGTTTCGCCGTCCCACCGACGTGATCAGAGTGGGCGTGGTTTTCAATCAGGTATTTAATATCCTTTAACTTAAAACCCAGGCTTTTGATATTAGCCTCCACCACAGCCGCACCCTGTTCGGTCGCAGCGTCCAGCAAGATGTGGCCCTTGGGTGATGTAATCAGATAAACGCCAATTCCTTCGGTGCCGACAGCGTAAATATTATCAGTGATTTGGTAAGGCGCATGAGGTGCGCTCCAGCTGGCGTCTTCAGCGAAGGCAATGTTCGACAACATCATTGCACCCAGGATGAAAATTTTTTTCATGGTCGTTCCTGCAAATCGTAAGGTTAAGGTCAGAAAGCTGCGCGCGATCATAACCATTCAATTTAGCCAGTGTCAGTTACATTCGTAACGGCATAGTGGATATTTATTCGTGTTAGCTGACTAACAGTGTGAATCTAAACAGACGGCAGACGCGTCTATGAGTTACTTACCAATAATTTCTATCAACACAATGGATGGCTACTATGCGAAAACTCACCCTTGGCTCCATGGCTCTGCTGTTAATTACCGCTACTGCAACAACAATTGCCAGCGACCAGAATAAGCAAACCCTTCAGCTAGATGTATCAAATGCCCAAAGCATTAGTCTGGACATTCCCGCCGGTAAGCTTGTGGTGCAAGGCGTTAAAGGAAGCAAGCTTCAAGCTGAAGTAAAGGCCACCTGTAAGGACAAGAAAGCCGAAGACCCCGCGGCTTGCCAAGCTTTACTCAATGCATTGAACTGGTCGAAAAAAGTCGACAAAAACGCCGAAATAGCCTTAATACCTACCAAGATTACTGACTATGAAGACATCACGGTCGAAGTGAAAATCACCGTCCCTGAAAACAAGCCGCTGAATGTAAAATTGGCCGCTGGGGAATTACAAATTAACGGTACTAGCGCATGCCTAACCGCAGAGGTGAATGCAGGTAACTTGGTTATTAACCTTAAAGAGGCTCAACTTGCATCTGCACTGCTCAAGTCCAAAGTAGGCGACGTAAGTCTGACTACCACAACGGGCGAAAAAATCTCCGGTGACCGCGCTATGTTGGTAGGTGCGGATTTGAATTGGAAAGGTAAAGGGAGTTGTCACCTTAAGGCAAATTTGCTTGCTGGTGAAGCGCAGCTGATTCTGAACTGATCTTAAAATAAACTTGCTTTTGTTTTGATCGTAAGTAAAATATCTTTCGATTCGAAACTTAAGGCAAGTTAAATGACCAAACGTAACACACAGCAGCGTCGTAGAGCCATTATTGAGCTCCTAAATACGAGTGGCGAAGTCAGTGTTGAGGCATTGGCAGAACAATTTGTAACATCAGAAGTTACGATTCGAAAGGATCTAGGCGCTCTAGAAACAAATGGCCTGCTCCTGCGCCGCTACGGTGGCGCAGTTCCAGTTCCTCATGAACTCATTGCCAATCCTGCCGAAGAAAAAGTTTCAGTTCGTAAGCAAGCCATCGCTAAAGCAGCAGCGCAATTAATCCGCGAGCACAACCGAATTATTCTAGATAGCGGCAGTTCTACCACCGCAGCCCTGCTCCCCGAGTTGTCCCACAAGCAAGGCTTGGTCGTCATGACCAATTCCCTCAGCATCGCCAACGCACTGCGCGAGCTTGAAAACGAACCCACTATTCTAATGACCGGCGGAACATGGGACCCAAAATCCGAAGGCTTCCAGGGTCAGCTCGCCGAGCAGATTTTGCGATCCTATAACTTCGACCAATTCTTTATTGGAGCAGACGGACTGGATTTAGCACGCGGTACGACTACCTTTAATGAGCTCTACAGCCTAAGCCGTGTGATGGCAGAAGTCGCACGTGAAGTGATTGTGATGGCAGAGTCCGAAAAAATCGGTCGCAAAATCCATAATCTCGAATTGCC
>CBHTVU010000291.1:0-4457 GCA_966096785.1 uncultured Gammaproteobacteria bacterium
ATGCAAAATTTGATAATGGTGATTGGGTACAAAAAATCGGTACGCAATCATTAGTATCAGATACAACCAAATTCTGGTTTCAGGCTGATTGGAATTTTTAATATTTTAGTTCTGCGTGAAAAAATCCCGGTTTTTCTGCAGCCGGGATTTTTTTATTTGGTGCTAAGTGATTTCTTTTACTTCTGATAAGTTAAGCAATATACCGATCATTCTGAGCGTGAAGCGGTCGAAGGATTTATTTGTAACCCTTCGACAGGCTCAGGGTGAACGGTATACAAATATTATGTCTTCATTTAATCAGCGCCGTATTTAAACTTCTTTAGCATTTTCATCAGCCGGTTTGACTTCGGCTTCTTTATTTTCTGCTGCTGTTTTATTTTCTTGAGCGGATGTTTTAGGGTGCAAAACAATACCCTCGTCTGCATACCATAGGCCGTGCTGACTAAGCTGTTGCCAGCCCCAGCGAATCCATTTTAATAACGAAGTGGCAAGCCACAGCGACCAAGCGAGCATCACCACTTTGTAGCACCACAGGGGCAATGAAAATATCCATGCTTGTGGGAAATTTAAATCGCTGTAATCCTGATACCATTTAAAATTATTCTGGTGAGAGCCATTACCCATCACATGCATATCGGGCGCGCTAAGAAGTCCTTGAGGCAAAGTCGTTATTAGCACGCCGAGAGCTGTTAGCGATAATACGAATAATCCGAATTGCAAAAACTTAAATTTCAGTGCGGTGGAAATTTGCGTTAATTTTCCACGTTGGTTAAGCGCAATAAGCCATAAAACCACCAATACAAAAGCGGTGAAGTTTAAGGTGCAAATTCCCAAACCTAATAAAATCCACTCGTAAGATTTCAGCGGCGTCAAATTGCTGCGACCTAATACATAGCCGACTACACTGACAACCAACAGCATCCCCCACAATAAAATGCTTGGGCCCATTAACGGACCGCCGACTAACAATGGCCAGCGATTATCCGGTAAGTCAATGTTGATTGTTTGATTACTGCTGCCTTGTTCAAGAGAGAATGCTGGGGAGCGAGTGATAAATCCTAATCCGTCCTCAGATTTCCATTGCAAGGAAATTGCTTGTGATCCGGGATGTAATGGAATTTTTAACACATCTCCGGTTGTAGAAATAGTTTGTTCCTTCCCATCGATTTCCACTTTTACCAATTGAGTATCTTGCGGCAATTTAAACGAGTACTGACCACCTTGATTGGTGCGTATATTAAAAATCAATTTGCTCAAGCTGCTGCGATTACCGGGCTGATAAATTACAGTCGCTTGGTCGATGGTAACGTAACTACCTTTAGTTGCTTTGGGTTTCACCAAATCAATTGTGAGTGATTCACCGGGCCAAGGTTGCCAGATCGGAAGGTATTGATGTTTGTCCATTTGTACCGGTGCGATACCTTTGGTTTCAGCATGCCAGACGGGTGATACATCCAAGCTCCATATTTCCGCCCAGGATGCATTTTGCACTGCGGTTAATTGCAGCGGAGTTATTTGTTTAATGCTTGAATTCCATTCGAACTCACTTTGGTTCGCTTCAAGATGCACAGAAATTTTTCCTGCTGACGTCAGTTGGGTTGACAGTGGCGATTCACCTGCGATCGCCGGTATCTCAATATTGATAGCGCCAAACTCGGGAGCAACGCGGGTTACGGTTGTGGTTAGAGTCCATTCCAATCCTAAATTTAATTCGCGTTTAACAATCACGAAAGGTGAAATAGGATCAGCGCGCAAATGTTCAGCTTGATTGGTGCTGTTATCTTTTTCAACACGCTGCAATTGTAACGACTGGCTCGCTTGATCTTTAGTCGGAGCCCCGCTTATTTCCCAACCATTGGTTAATGAAATTACATTATGTAATTGCATTGGGAAATTTAAATTAAGTGCATCGCGCCCTTGGAGGTCTGCTTTTATACTGACGTTATGCCTACCTTTCGGCAAGCTCACTAACAATTCCTGGTCAGATGTTTGTAAAAGTGTTGCGGCTTTGTCATCCACTGTAACTTGGTTCGGCCACCATTGATCGTGGTCAGCAGGCAAGGGTAGTGAGATTAAATCATTGCTGTGAACAATAAGTTCAATACTGAGTTGATCCTGCTTTACCGTAATATTTACACTTTCAATTGCAGCGCAATTCGGCAAGCATTTTGGCGCTTGTGTTAAACGAGTTTCCAATTCTTTCAAAATATCTGAGTTAATTTGTACTTGCGCCCTAACCGGCTCAGAGGGTGAAAATAAAACTCCTGCAATAATTAAAGTGGGTAAGATTCCTGCAATAGTTTTTTTATTGAATGCGGGTAATGAAAATTTCTTGTCAAAAATTATTGCTGCATATTGCAATAAAATTCCCGCTAATCCCAAAGGTAGTAATACTGATAGTAAATGGCCAAGGCGATTTATCCGCGGCGAAATTAGCACGAGCGTTGTTGTCTCGTTAGCTTTCACAGGGCCATCCCACTGCAAGTTAATAGTATTGATATTGAAATCGGGTACAGCAGTACCTGTTTGCGTTTGCTGATTTGGATCGTAGGATTTCTGAATTTTTATACCCTGAGTGCGTTGCAACGCAGATGCATATTGTCCATCCGGAAAACGGCCCATCTCACGTTTATCTTTACGTTCTGTACGCATTCCAGTCACCACAACCTCTTCTGCTTGTTCTGACTCCGCCATTGCCGGTGCTGGTTCCTCTGCAACAAAGTCGAGTGAAGGTGGTGGCACAGAATCTGAATGGTTTACATAAGTGATAATTTGCTTATCGCTCGCTGCAAGGAAAAAGGATGATGACCAATCCCAAAAGTATTCATGTTCCAATTGCGGGTTTACAAATATTCTCGCTTCTCGTACAGCAAAAGGTAACGCGATTAAAGCGAGCAATAAAAAACTAAAATATGCGTATTTTTGGATAAAATTTTTAAATTTTCCTGTTACAAATTTGGCGAGCGCGAGTGCAGCGATAAGATTGAGCCAAATAAAAACCGGTGCGCCTGTGCGTTGGTAAATTAAAATGATAGTTGCTGCAGCAACTACACCATAGATCGGTTTGGTAACGCGTGCGATGGCGATTATAATAATCAGCACCGCAAACACGTCCCACAAACTCCATTGTGAAACCCAGCTACCGTATTCAGTACTTACGCCCGTTGCTGTCAACAGCGACCAGCCTGGCGGCAAATGTAATTGAGTTGATACTGAATTAAAATCTTCGTTCCAACCGGTGACAGGAAGAGTTGCTGACTTGGGCAATTGGCTTACTGCATTCACATTTATATCGCGGCTACGAATTTCAATTCCTGAGTTTGAATTATTTGTTAGTTGCGTAATCAATTGTGGCTGATTATTAATTTGTGCTTGTGTAAGTTCAACAGGTTTAATCGCTTCAAGTCGAGATGCATGAGTATTGCCGCTGATCTGATCGTTAAAAATAAATTTTTCGCCGTTGAAGCTTAGCCAGGCATCGCGGTTAAGTTGCAACTCGTTACCGGTAGATTTACTTTCACCGCGTTGTAATTCTTCCATTGTGAAATGAGTTTCGGGTGTTACCAAGTAGGCGGGCAAATTTTTCCAGTCGTCTGGCAGCTGTGTTTGTTGCGGATCTATAGTTTGAGCGCCGGATATTTGTACGCTGCGCAATTGGCGTTCAGCGGAGAATACCCAAATTTCCTGTTGCGGCCATAACTCAGAATTTGCTTTAAATGAAAGTTCTTTTAACGGAGATGTCGATTGGCTGACAAGTGTTATTTCCCAGGAGCCAGATTTAACCTGCACGCGCAAATTGCCATCTTTTTCAATGCGCGCTGGTAAGTTGCTGGTGAGTTCTATTGGAGCGAATCCATTCAATAAAAATTGACCAAGTTGAAGTTCTCGTTCTTTACCGCTTACGTCAATTTGTAAAGTGGTGGTAAGTCGCAATGGAATTGTGTCATCAATTTTGCGAAATACGCGTAAATCAAACGAGTCCTGATGCGCGGCAGCATTTTGTTTTTCATTTGCGCTTAACCAAAGTTGATTGTTTCCTTCGAGTGCGGGAGAGCTAATGATTTTTCCATTGAGCGTCAGCTTAACAATACCTGTTTGCTCTGGAATGGGTAGGACGCGGGGCATTTCATCCCAGCGAATTTCACCCTTTAATTCATGCGTACCTATATTTAAATAAACCTCTGGAATGCTGTCACGGTCGCGTATGGGAGCTTTAATATTATTGTCAGTAACATCTTGCGGCCAAAATCCGGCGTGACCTGGCAACTCAACCCACTCACCTTTATAAACATCAACACGCTGTGAAAATTTTGCACCGCTTGCAGTTGCCTCGATGCGCAATTCAGATGGCCATACGCAGTCGTGTTCAGCATCATTGAATAAAAAAGGGCAGCTAATATCGGGATGCTTTTAAAATATCCACGGCTTACATTCCTCGAGAGACTTTTGGATTTCTA
>CBHTVU010000292.1:0-4450 GCA_966096785.1 uncultured Gammaproteobacteria bacterium
AGACGTTGTCCCTACGCTATGCGTGCACGTATGGCGATTAGAATTGCGGAAATTTCTGTAGAACAAATTGAAGTGTCGTTAAAAAATAAACCACGGGAATTGGTGGATTACTCACCTAAAGGCACGGTGCCCGTGCTGGTAACCCAGACTGGCGAGGTGATTGAACAAAGCCGAGATATCATGTTGTGGGCATTACAACAATCAGATCCTGGCAATTGGCTATTGCAAGAAAATGAATTGAAGCAGCAAGCAATGGCGCAACTCGTTGATAAGTGCGATTTCGAATTCAAGCCATTGTTGGATCGTTACAAATATTTCGATCGCTATCCTGAAGCCTCTCAAGAAGAATACCGCTCCAACGCTGAAATATTTTTGGCAAAACTGAATATTACTTTATCAAAACATGAATTTTTAATTGACGAAAAAATGCGTTTTGCAGATGCAGCCATTTTTCCTTTTATCCGCCAATTCGCAGCTGTCGATTCTGAGTGGTTTAAACAAAGCCCTTATAACCACTTACAGCGCTGGTTAGAGGCTTGCATTAATACTGAAACATTTAAAAAAATTATGGAAAAGTAGCGAGAGTAAAAGAAATTTCTAACATCAACAAAATTTTTGTTATAGGTTTACCCAGAACCGGCACCACAAGTATCAGTGCAGCACTCCTGGATTACGGTTTCAAAGTAGCGCATACCGCCTTCACCAAGCGTGCGTTTGAATTAGCGAATGCAATCTCGGACGCCCCCTGTTTCTGCGACTATAAAGAATTGGATAAATTATTTCCTAATTCGAAATTTATTTACCTCGATAGGTCCCTGGAAGATTGGATTCCTTCGATACAGATGTTGATTAGAAAAATGTTGGTCGAATTGGAACCTGGAGGCTATTTACATCCTGTGCTAAAACGTTCTTTCAGTACTACATTTAAATTATCGATGAATAATCTGAACGACGCACATTTCCGCGACTGTTATTTAGCGCATCAGCAATCTATTAATGAATACTTTGCACAAAGGGACGACCTACTGAAAATCAATATTAGTGAACCCGGAAGCCTTCAAAAATTACTGCCATTTCTAAATATTCATGAAAATGCGGCGAAGTCATTTCCGCATCTGAATATTGGTAAACAAGTAGACAACTGGAAACAACTTAAACACCCAAACAAAATAAATTCTCTTGCAGCAGGTAAGGATCACAGAAAATTTTTTGATTATCTATAAGCTTTTTGGCCTAGCTCACTACCTAAACATTTGATTGATTCCGGCGCATATTAGAAGTGCTCGTCCGGAAACCTTAAGTGTGCCAGCGAACCCTGAAATTCTTCTGAATATGTATAATTAGTTCTACATTAATACCGAGGGCTCAAATTATGGACTGGAAAGGTGGCAGACGTAGTAATAACGTAGAAGATCTTAGAGGCGCTCCGTTGGCAGCAGGCGCTGGCGGTCTCGCGATTCTATTTAGATTCCTTCCATTCTTGCTGAGCACGAGAATCGGAAGAATTATTTTATTGGTTGGGGTTATGGGTTTCGCCGCCGCACATTTTCTTGGCATTGATGTCATGCGGCTTATAGGTGGCCAACCCGCACAGCAATCCGCACAACCACTGAGTGCGCAAGAGCAGGAGTTAACGGACTTCGTAACTGTTATTTTAGGTAGCACGGAGGACGTATGGGCGACGCAATTCCAAAAAGCGGGCTCGACCTACCAGGCACCAACCTTGAGTATATTTTCGGATAGAGTCTCCTCTGCATGCGGCATGGCTCAATCAGCAACTGGCCCTTTTTATTGCCCCGCAGACAAAAAACTTTATATCGACTTGAGCTTCTATCAGGAAATGAAAAATCGATTGGGAGCGCCAGGAGATTTTGCTCAAGCTTATGTTATCGCTCATGAGGTGGGTCACCACGTGCAAAACTTATTGGGCGTTGCAGCTAAAGTAAATCAGGCGCAGCAAAGAAAATCGCAGACGGAAGCTAATGCCCTATCCGTAAAACTGGAATTACAGGCCGATTGTTTCGCCGGGATTTGGGGACATTATGTGGATAGAGGAAACATCAAGCTAGAAGCTGGTGATATCGACGAAGCACTCAATGCAGCGGCGGCTATAGGCGATGACCGCTTGCAAGAGCAAGCAACTGGTACAGTTCGCCCATAAATTTTCACACAGGGGTCTTCTAAACTGCGCGCAGATTGGTTCAATCGCGGCTTTCAAAGTGTCTCGATAAACGACTGCAATACATTCAAAAACTGACATTACAAAAATCTGCAATTACCTGACGCATAAATCTTCACAATATCCGATTAGTGATTGATTTATGCGTCCCAACATCAGAAACTCTGCCCACTTGGATTTTCCACCTCAACACAAGTAGTTACTTGTCTTCCAACCACATATTTGTCAATCGCACTTTACGGGAGTAATAACTTGAAAAAAGTATTTACCAGCACAGGCTTGATGCTCGTTTTGACTGCTTGCGCCCCTGCTGCAAAATCACCACAACCACTTTCGGCCCCTCCTTTGGCTTCCGGTATTGATAAGCAATGGATTGATTCCAGTGTGCGAATGCAAGATGACGCCAATCTTCATGTGAATGGCAATTGGATAAAAACGAATGAAATTCCTGCTGATAAATCGGCGTGGGGCGCATTTTATGAATTGAATGATGCAACATTACCTCAACTAAAAGGAATCATCGAGCAAGCTACAAAAATTACCACGGATGCGGATGCGCAAAAAATTGCCGATTTATATACGAGCTTTTTAGACGAGCCAGGTATTGACGCGCTGGGCTTCAAACCTATCGCAGATCAGTTATCCAGGATTAATGATTTAAAGGATAAACAAAAAATTCCTGCACTTATTGCACAATTTAATCGCCTGGACGCAACAGCACCTTACTACCCCGCAGTACATCAGGATGCTAAGGATTCTACTCGATATATTGTGGATATTGGACAGGGTGGATTAGGTTTACCTGATCGCGATTATTATTTAAAAGACGATGATGTAAAATTAAAAGATATACGTGTTAAATACCAAGCCCATATCACAAAAATGCTGGGGATGATTGGCGATAAGAGCGCGGCAATCAATGCAAAAAATATTCTTGCGCTAGAAACTGCCATTGCAAAAGCCCAATGGACAAAAGTTGAAAATCGCGATCCGGTAAAAACCTATAATCGCGTTGAACTAAATGCGCTAACAACATTAACGCCTGGCTACGACTGGGATCAATACCTGACTGAAAGTGGTATTAAAGGCAAGGTCGATTACCTGGTTGTAAGCCAGCCATCCTACCTGACGAGTTTTGATAAGATATTAAAATCAACACCTTTATCGACATGGAAATCTTATTTTCGCTGGCATTTACTAAGCAGTTATGCGCCCTATCTCTCCAAAAATTTTAGCGACGAAAGCTTCGCGTTTTATGGTACAGCCCTGCGTGGAATCCCTGAACCAGAGCCTCGCTGGAAACGCGCTGTACGACTTGAAGAAGGGGCTGTCGGAGAATTACTCGGCAAACTTTATGTTGCACAATATTTTCCTCCGCAACATAAAGCGCGCATGGAAAAACTGGTTGGAAATTTATTAACTGCATATCGCACCAGCATAGATACGCTTGACTGGATGAGCCCCGAAACAAAAAAAGAAGCGCAAGCAAAACTGGCAACGTTTAACCCCAAGATTGGTTATCCCAACAAGTGGATTGATTACTCGAAGCTGGTTATTTCCAAAAATGATTTAATCGGAAATATCAATCGTGCCACTCAATTTGATTACGACCGCAATTTAAATAAGCTGGGTAAACCCATCGACCGTGATGAGTGGGGAATGACGCCCCAAACGGTTAACGCTTATTACAATCCTGAGTTAAATGAAATCGTATTCCCTGCGGCAATTATGCAACCACCTTTTTTTAATATAAATGCAGATGATGCGGTCAATTATGGCGCAATCGGTGCAGTGATTGGCCACGAAATCAGTCACGGTTTTGATGACCAGGGGTCACAATATGATGGTCAGGGAAATTTGCGCGATTGGTGGACAAAAGAAGATCACGAAAAATTTTCTGCAAAAACCCAGCAATTAATTAAACAATATAGCGCTTACAGCCCCGTAGCTGGCTACCCTGTAAATGGTGAATTAACCTTGGGAGAAAATATTGCAGACAATTCTGGTTTGGCAATTGCCTATAAGGCTTATCTGATATCGCTCAACGGAAAACCTGCACCTGTTATTGATGGTTACACTGGCGAGCAGCGCTTCTACGTGGGATTCTCCCAGGTTTGGCGAAGCAAATTTCGCGAAGAGGAAGCTATTTCTCGCATCAAAGCCGACCCTCATTCCCCCCCGCAATTCCGCGTACTCGGAACACTCAAAAACCAACCTGGCTTTTATAAAGCATTCGATGTAAAAGAAACGGATAAGATGTATTTGCCCCCT
>CBHTVU010000293.1:0-4437 GCA_966096785.1 uncultured Gammaproteobacteria bacterium
ATCGCCAACATTTCTTGTGAACTGAAACCGAGTGCACGCAACAAAATAGTTGCTGGCAACTTACGACGACGGTCGATACGAACATACAACAAATCTTTAGGGTCGAACTCGAAATCCAACCATGAACCACGGTAAGGAATAATACGGGCAGAGTACAGGAGCTTGCCTGATGAGTGAGTCTTGCCCTTGTCATGATCGAAGAACACACCAGGAGAACGGTGCAACTGGGATACGATCACACGCTCGGTACCATTGATAACAAAGGTACCGTTGTCGGTCATGAGCGGAATTTCGCCCATGTACACTTCTTGTTCTTTAATGTCTTTGATCGCTTTGTTAGACGATTCGCGATCATAAATAATTAAACGCACTTTAACGCGCAAAGGCACAGCATAAGTCACGCCGCGCAAAATACATTCGCTCACGTCGAACGCTGCTTTGCCGAGGTTGTAGCTCACATATTCAAGGGCAGCGTTGCCCGAATAGCTAACGATAGGAAATACAGAGCGAAACGCTGCATGCAAACCCATATCTTCGCGTTTGCTGGGAGCATTGTCTGCCTGGGTAAATTTTCTGTAGGAGTCCAGCTGAATTGCCAGTAGGTAAGGCACATCCATTACGTGCGGCAACTTGCCAAAATCCTTGCGGATACGTTTTTTCTCAGTATATGAGTAAGCCATCTGTATTCCCCAGCTTGTTCGCGGATCGGGCTTGATCAGCCATTGAAACGACTCTGATAAAAGACACTCGTCTCTTCTTAAACTCAATAAACGTCAATACTATTCAACGTCAGTGCCAGTAGCACATGCGGTTTTACCGCTCACCATCCATTGCTTTCTTTTTGCTCAATCACGACACGGATTCCGTAAACAGAAAAAGGCTGGCAGGCAAATGCCCACCAGCCTCGTGTCCAATATTGCAAAAGGACTGATGCATCCGCAGAATTATTTCAACTCTACGACAGCGCCAGCTTCTTCCAATTTTGCTTTAGCAGCAGCTGCGTCGGCTTTAGAAGCGCCTTCTTTAACTGCTTTTGGTGCTGCTTCAACCAGGTCTTTAGCTTCTTTCAAGCCTAAACCAGTCAATTCACGCACTGCTTTAATTACGTTAACTTTCTTGTCGCCTACAGAAGACAGGATTACGTCGAATTCTGTTTGTTCTTCTACAACTGCAGCTGGACCAGCAGCTGGGCCAGCAGCTACAGCAGCAGCGCTAACACCAAACTTTTCTTCCATTGCAGATACCAACTCAACAACTTCTTTAACAGAAAGTTCTGCGATGGCATTGATGATATCTTCTTTAGTCAGAGACATGTCTCAATTCCTAATTTAGGGAGCTTTCGCTCAAATTAATCTAGATAAAACTGCAATCAAATGATTAGGCAGCTTGTTGTTCTTTTTGCTCAGCGATAGCCGCAATAGTGCGAACCAATTTGCCAGCAGCTGCTTCTTTCATTGTACGTAGCAAGCGAGCAATAGCTTCGTCGTAGGTTGGCAATGCAGCCAATACAGCGATGTTTATTTTCTCACCTTCAAAAGCGGCAGCCTTCAATTCAAACTTGTCGTTTTCTTTTGCGAAGTCCTGGAGGATGCGTGCACCTGCTCCTGGATGTTCATTTGAGAAAGCGATCAAGGTTGGACCTACGAAACTGTCAGCGAGACATTCGTAAGCTGTGCCTTGTACAGCGCGACGGGCCAATGTGTTGCGGACGACTTGTACCCAAACGCCTGCTTCACGAGCCTGCTTGCGCAGAGCGGTCATTTTACCTACGGTAACGCCACGAGAATCGGCAATTACTGCAGACAACGCACTCTTAGCAGCTTCATGGACTTCAGCGACAATCGCTTTTTTACCATCAAGTCCTAGTGCCACGGGATTTCTCCTGTTGTGATAACCCGAAAGTTATCGTTGTCTAAAAGTTTTGATTCAATAACTCTGAGTCAAAACCATAATTCGGTGATTTCATTCAAGCGCTTGAAAAGCGTTGAGTTGGGCCACCATCTGCGTAGGCTTGTTGGATTAAGTCACTTTGTTGAGAACAACCAGCGACACCTACGGTCTTTGACGGCCCGCGCCCTATTTAAAGTAGGCGGACCCCAAAGTTCGTTTACATCCTAACGGCATTAGACCACTAGAGATGATTGATCAATTAGCAAGCCTGGACCCATAGTGGTACTCAAAGCGATACGCTTCAGGTAAACACCTTTAGAGGTAGATGGCTTGGATTTTTTCAGGTCAGCGATCAGCGCTTCAAGATTCTCTTTGATCGCAACTACGTCAAAAGAAACTTTGCCAATACCACCGTGAACAATACCGCCTTTCTCTGCGCGGTAACGCACTTGACCTGCTTTTGCATTTTTAACAGCAGTAACAACGTCTGGAGTTACTGTGCCAGTTTTTGGGTTAGGCATAAGGCCGCGCGGACCGAGCACTTGACCCAATTGACCCACAACGCGCATTGCGTCCGGGCTGGCGATTACCACATCAAAGTCCATCTTGCCGGCTTTGATTTCTGCAGCCAATTCGTCCATACCCACAAACTCAGCGCCTGCAGCCTTAGCAGCTTCAGCGTTAGCACCTTGGGTGAACACTGCTACGCGAACATCTTTACCATTACCGTGTGGCAGGGTGGTAGCACCGCGAACAGATTGGTCGGATTTACGTGGGTCGATACCGAGATTGATTGAAACATCAAAGGTTTCAGCAAACTTAACGGTCGACAGCTCTTTTAACAAAGCAACAGCTTCTTCGATGCTGTATTGCTTGCTGCCATCTACTTTTTCATTGATAGCGCGTTGACGCTTGGATAATTTGGCCATCTTACACGCCCTCCACTTCAAGACCCATTGAACGAGCAGAGCCCGCAATGGTACGTACAGCTGCATCCAAACTGGCAGCAGTCAAATCAGCTTCTTTAGACTTGGCAATTTCTTCCAATTGTGCACGAGTCACTGTACCCACTTTTTGGGTGTTTGGACGGCCACTACCGCTTTTGATCCCAGCTGCCTTCTTCAACAAGAAAGATGCAGGTGGTGTCTTCATCACAAAAGTGAAGCTACGGTCGCTGTATACGCTAATGATTACTGGAACTGGTGCACCAACTTCCATACCCTGGGTTTGGGCGTTGAATGCCTTACAGAATTCCATAATGTTCACACCGTGCTGACCCAATGCTGGACCGACTGGTGGAGACGGGTTTGCTTTGCCTGCTGCAACTTGCAGCTTAACGTAGGCGGTTACCTTCTTTGCCATTGTAGTACTCCCCTTTGGGTGTTAGCGCCTCCAAGATACCGGCTAAGTATCTCTTCGCTGGCTCCCCTCTCTAAAATCGGTTGACTAAAAAATAGCAATCACAAACCTTAGAGATGCGAAAACCCCTCTCCGCAAAAAGCAAAGAGGGGGCTGAAAAAATTGGCTTAGGTCTTTTCTACTTGACCAAATTCTAGTTCGACCGGTGTTGATCGACCGAAAATAAGTACCGCAACACGCAGGCGATTCTTATCGTAGTTAACTTCCTCAACGACACCGTTAAAGTCATTGAAAGGACCATCAGTAACACGAACCATTTCGCCCGGTTCGAAGATGGTTTTTGGTTTTGGCTTCTCAATAGAATCATCTACACGGCGCAGAATAGCTTCAGCTTCTTTCTCCGTGATGGGCGCAGGCTGATCAGCCTTGCCACCAATAAAACCCATAACTCTTGGAGTATCTTTTACCAAATGCCACGTATCGTCATTGAGTTCCATCTGAACCAATACATAACCCGGGAAAAACTTTCTTTCACTTTTGCGCTTTTGACCACCACGCATCTCTACAACTTCTTCAGTGGGGACCAAGACCTCACCAAAACTTTCTTCCATACCGTGCATAGCAATACGATCTTTTAAAGATGCTGCTACTTTTTTCTCATATCCAGAATAGGCATGAACTACGTACCAACGTTTAGCCATACAAACCTACCCTATAATTTTAGAGGCCACGAAACCTAATGTGGTATCCAGCGCCCAGAGTATGAGAGACATAACGATGACTACTGCAACAACAATCAAAGTTGTCTGATTGGTTTCCTGGCGAGTTGGCCAGACAACCTTGCGTAGCTCGACCAGAGCCCCTTGAATTAGAGCCCAAATACCAGCTCCTTTTTCAGTGTTGTATGCAACAAGTAAAGCAACAACGGTTAAAGCAATTAACGCAAGCGCACGCAAAAACAAAGGCTGCGCTGAAAAATGAGAATTTCCAACAATACCGGCAACCACCAATGCAGCAACAATTAACCACTTGGCAAAGTCCAGGCGATACTCTTTTTCTTCAGACTTAATGTTCATAAGACGCAGAAACTCTTTACGCACGCTTGCAAAATTTGGCAGGCCAGGACGGGGTCGAACCGCCAACACCCGGTTTTGGAGACCGGTGCTCTACCAATTGAACTACTGGCCT
>CBHTVU010000294.1:0-4433 GCA_966096785.1 uncultured Gammaproteobacteria bacterium
GGACCCAGAGGGTGAAATCATATTGTGGAAAGACGGTGAGCTAACAGATGAAACCTGGCCATCTATTTGGCAATGGGTTAGGGATGTTTGGTTGGAGTCGTAGATTACAATAAGTTAATCAGTTTATTTGACTCTCACGTGAAAGAATCCGAAGATTTTTAGGCGAGACTGTTTCTTTATAAAGTAGGGAATCGTCATCCTCGCGTCAGCGGGGATCCAGCCCTTAAAATCCATAAATAAAATCAAAAGCTGGATCCCCGCTGACGCGAGGATGACAATTCCCTACTTATGATTCTCATTCTATCTAGCACATCAATCAAAAAACCTACTGCACTTTTACTAAATACATCTTCGGCCATTGCTTGCCGGTGATCCAGAATGCTTTTTTATCGGCGTCGTAGGCGATTCCATTTAATACGCTTTCAGGATCTCTCAATTTTAGATTGTCTATTGTTTCAGAAAAATCCATGACTCCTACTACTTCGCCTGATGCAGGATTGATTTTAATTATCCGATTGTCGTGCCAAATGTTCGCCCAAATAAAACCTTCTGCGTACTCAAGTTCATTGAGGCTATTGATTGCTTCCTGTTTATATTTTACGTTGATGGTTTTTTCAACTGTAAAACTGTCGGCGTTGTGAAAAAATAATTGTGAACTGCCGTCGCTGCGAATAAGAGATTTTCCATCGGTAGCTAGTCCCCATCCTTCACCTTTGTAATTTAAATTTTTTATAAGAGTGAAATTGGTTGCGTCATAAACAAAGGCAGTGCCTTCTTGCCATGTCAATAAATAAAGTTTGTTGTTTAGTAAGGTAAGCCCTTCCGCAAAAAAGCGATCAGGTAGATGTTGTTTTTTTGCAAAGGGTGCACTCAATCTTGCCCAGGAGCTTTCGGGTTCAGTAGTAGGGTATGAAACAAGCTGGGATTTTTCATAGAGCCCGCTGCTTTCGTAAAAATTACCATCTTTTACTAGCAAGCCTTGCGTAAATAAACTGGGTTTGTGTGAACGCTCAGCAATTATTTTGTAGTGAATTGCAGTGGCTGCAGCAAGTGAGTCGACGTTTGCGTAAGAGACATTAGCAATCGTGATGCAGCTAAGGCAGAATAGGCCAAAAATAGTTTTCATAAGAATTTATCAATACCTGACTGTGTCGGATTTGTGTTTATTTTAATAGGTTTTCATTTTTTATTCAGTTTATCAGGACAAGCATCATGAAGCGTTTGCGTTCATTTTTTGGTATCACCTTACTGGGCGGATTTATGGTGGTATTGCCGGGCGCCATTCTAGTATTGTTCGCAGAGTGGATTTTTGGTGTTGTTAGCCGACTGATTAAACCGTTTAATGATTGGGTAGCGAGCTGGACGCCCCTGGCCAATTATATGGCCGATTTTACCGGAGTTGCTGTGCTTCTGCTCGGCTGTTTTCTGATAGGTCTACTCGTTAAAACGAATGTGGGTAGATGGCTGCGTGATTTAATTGATGACTTTTTGGGTAAGATTTTACCTGGCTATCAAACCATCAGTAAGCTGGTTTCACAATTATTGGGCGGCGAAGGCAATACCTCCTTGTTAAAAGGCGAGGCTTGCCGCGCGTATATTATGGGGCGAAATGTTCCAACGTCTGTAACGGGAATAGTTACTGCTAAACATGCTAACGGGGACTTCACAGTTTACGTACCTACCGCACCTTTTTTGACATCGGGTATGGTTTACCATCTTGGGCATGACAGCGTGGAGCTGTTACCTCATATTTCCGTTGAAGCTGTTATGCGCACTATTATTGCTTGTGGAAGTGGTTCTCAAGTGCTCACTGAAGAGCATTAAAGCAAAACGCCAGCGGAAATAACGTGGCTTTACCAAGATAAAAAGTAAAACAAAAAAATGGCCGTGAGTAGCTAGTATTCACGGCCATTTTTTTATGTGAGTTTAATTATTTTTTTTGACTTTTTGTTTTGGTACTTTTTTTAGTTTCGTCCGCGGTTTTCGTCGCAGCTTTATCTGGCTTGCTCGCCCGATTGGCGATTAGGGAAACATCAATCGCAGGTAACTTTACGTCTTCACCACGTTCGCGACTTTCCACGTAGGCTATTGCGTCAGTAACAGCGGTGCTGACTTTATTACCGATTTCCTGGATGTCCTGTGGTGACATAAAAAAGGTCATGTCTACATCATGGCGAATGTAACGAGGTGGCATGCGGTTAAGTGCCACACAGGCTACGTCAGCCAGAAAATCTCTGTCACCTTCTTGTACTCGCACACTTTGCGTAAAAATTTCTTCAAGTACGAGGCGTTCATAATAGTTGTGAATGAAATCAATTTCGTCTGAAGTGTCCAAGGTGTAATTACGGGCATTGGTCAACATTGTCTTGTCTCTTATTAACTGCATGAGTCTTGAATCAATTGAGTATAGACGGGTTTTGCAAACAGTCAGTTACCGTTTGTTGCGTGTTAGATCGCGTATAACGAAGCGGGTGGGGTTTAGGGCATTGGCAAGTTCTTGAGGTATGGGAAGAGGTTCATCGTTGATTTGCGCAGCCAATACTTCTGCCGACAATGGTGTGTAGGCAAGACCCCGGGCGCCGTGACCGAGGTTGATATAAAGGCCAGGTAGGTAGCTTCCGCCAGTGGTAATTCCGGCGCGGGCATTTTTTCTGAGTGGCGCGAAATCCTCAATCATTTTATCTCGATCGGGAAGGGCGCCTACGCAGGGTAAATAGTCCGGCAATGAACATCGGAAGGCGACACGTCCGTCGGTACTATCGATTTTGCCTCGCTCAAACTCGGGAAGATATGTGGTCAAATTTTCCAAATTCGTTTGATGATCACGGTCACGAGGTGTTGTGTCAGTATCTTTTAAATTGAATGTTGAGCCGGTACAAAAAATACCTTTCTGCGGTGGCGCTATATAACCTTCGGCACACACCACCGTATTCAATAACGGTGTTGCAGTTGTTTGTGGAAAAAAAGTAGTTTGACCGCGAATAGATTTAATCGGGAGATGAGTTGACTGCTCAAAATCTAAAGCATCTTTAGCGCTAGCGATAATCACAACCTGACTTGTTTCGGCTTTGCCATGGCGAGAATTTATTTTCCACTGCGAGCTCACGAATTCGATGTGATCGACGTAAAAGTCGTATTCAACTTGAATGTTAGGATGATCTACTAAATAAGCGCAAAGTTTACGCGGATCAATCCAGCCAGCATCAGGAAAAAATAATCCTCCTTGTTTAAGTTGCGTATTAGCAATTTTGCTCGCCTCTTCCGCAGTAACGAATTCCACCAGCCCGGTGGCATTTGAAAATTTATCCTTTAATTGCTCATGTAATTCTTGCTCAGCTTCTTTGTAAGATATTTGCAGAACACCACTTTTTTCACCAATCTTTTTCCACAATGGACTATAAAAATGTAGTGCGTATTGCAAACTCGTTAAATTAAACGCAGCTTGCGATTCATCCAGAGGTGATAGTTTTGCATAAAGTACACCTTGCGGATTACCAGATCCCTCCTGCGCCAACGCTGCGTGTCGCTCCAGAATTTTTACTTGCCAGCCCCGCTCGGCCAAGGCTCGAGCAGAATGACAGCCCGCTAATCCACCCCCAATAATTAATACAGATTTTTCACGAAATTTGTTTTTGTGTTGATCAATTGTCCAGGGCACAGGGTAGGGAGAAAAACTACCGCGGTAGGTAAAATCTTCAGCATTTGGCACAATAGGTGTAGCTGAAAAAGCTGCCTTAACCATTTCCCTTTTTCGTCCGAAACCAGCCACTTTTTGAACTGAAAATCCCGCAGATGCTAATCCGTTTTTAACAATAGCGGCGGCGCTAAAAGTAGCGGCAGTCGTGCCTGTTTTACTTAAACATTGAATGCATTCAAATAAATCTGTACTCCACATTTGCGGATTTTTAGAGGGTGCAAAGCCATCGAGAAACCATGCATCTACTTTCGTTCCTGAAGATTTAAAAAGTGGGTGGGTGCTTACAAGTAATTTTGTAAAACCTGCTGCCGCATCATCAATAATCAGGGTGAGATTTACGCGACCATTCATAAATTTTAGTCGGTGAAAACTCGAACCTACAAAAACAGGATATGCACCTATAAGCTGGTCGGCCAGATGTTTAAGCTTGGGCCACAATGCGAGTGCCCGAATTAAGTCATCTTTGTGTAGGGGAAACTTTTCGACGCTGACGAAATGTAATTGTGCAGATTCAGGTGCGGTCTCCAGCCACAAATCCCATGCAGCTAAAAAATTTAAACCTGAACCAAATCCCGTTTCGGCGATTGTGAAATGCTGCGTATTTTCAAGTGCAGAAAATCGCTCGACTAGTTGGTTGTGATGCAAAAATACATGCCGTGTTTCTTCCAAGCCATTTGCTTTGGAAAAATATACATCGCCGAACTCACTTGAAATAGGTTGGCCTTCGGCGTCCCAT
>CBHTVU010000295.1:0-4404 GCA_966096785.1 uncultured Gammaproteobacteria bacterium
ATGTTCGTTATTTAAAAGGTAAATTTGATGCGGGTGCGAACAGCGCCATTACGCAATATTTTTACAATCCGGATGCCTATTTCTTTTTTATGGAAGAGTGCCACAAGGTCGGTATCACACAACCGATTTATCCAGGCATTATGCCAATTATTAATTACCGTAATTTAACGCGTTTTTCAGATTCCTGCGGTGCGGAAATTCCGCGTTGGTTACGAAAAGCTCTTGAAAATTATGGAGATGATGAAGCTAGCTTGAAATCGTTCGGAATAGACTTGGTAACAGAGCTCTGTGAAGTATTACTTGAAAACGGAGCACCCGGTCTTCACTTTTACACCATGAATCAAACTGAACCTACAGCACAAATTGTTAGAAATTTGGGCTTGGTGCCGGTAGATTAACCATGCGTATTTTAAAAAAGCCCTGCAGTGTAAAAACCTGCAGGGCTTTTTTATTTAATTAGGTTTAGTGATTTAAATAATTGAATGCAATCCATAGCTAATAATTTTATTGCTCCTCTATGTCATGCAGAAATAGACGTTTTATTTCAGGACGAGTACCTGCTGTTAATTAATAAACCCAGTGGCTTGCTGAGTTTATCAGGTAAGAATCCGCTCAATAAAGATTCTGTTCACTATCGGTTAGTGCAGGATTTTCCCAGTGCTACTTTAGTACATCGTTTGGATTTCGGTACGTCTGGTATTATGATTGTGGCGCTAAATAAAACGGTAAATGCTTTTATTGGAAAGCAATTTCAAGAGGGGAAAGTTTTAAAAACTTACACCGCTTTATTGCATGGTCATGTAGAGCAAGGTTCAGGCTTAATTGAATTTCCTATCGCGAAAGATATAGATAATTTCCCGCTGCAGAAAATCTGCTATGAAACAGGCAAAAAAGCGATAACACAATTCCAGGTCATTGAGTATTTAGAAAATCCAGCACGTACCCGAATCTCATTCACACCAATTTCAGGCCGCACACATCAGTTACGTATTCATAGCCGTGAGATTGGGCACTCTATTTTAGGTTGTGATCTATATGCAACCGAGGCGGCATTTGGTATGGCTGAGCGTTTAATGTTACACGCTACTACAATCGAGTTTGTTCACCCTGCAACACAAAAAATAATTGAAGGCTGCTGCCCTTGTCCTTTTTAACATCAGGGATAGAGCTTTATTTTTTCTTATCCATCATATCTTTTAACTGCGCAAACGGATTAGATGTGGCGGGCGTAATTTCTTTGGCTCTGGTTGATCCGTATAAAATGTGCTCGTGAAATTTTGTGTGTTCGTTGTCGTGACAATAAAGACACAATAACTCCCAGTTGCTACCATCAGCAGGATTGTTATCGTGATTGTGATCACGGTGATGTACGGTAAGTTCGCGAATATTTTTGGAATTAAATTCGCGCGCGCAGCGCCCACAAATCCATGGATACATCTTTAACGCTTTTTCACGATAGCCTTGTTCTTTTTGTAAATATTGTTGGCTTGCACTTTGTTTATTGTCGCCAGTTGGGTTTGTCATAAGCTGCTCGTTGTAATTAACATATTATTTTTGGCAAGCAACACAATAAACTGTGGTTCTGTCCATCATTCTAACTTCTTTCAATATTTTGCCACACTCTGTGCAGGCTTCCCCGCCGCGACCATAAACCAGAAGTTGTTGCTTGAAGTAGCCAGGTTTGCCGTCACCGCCAACAAAATCTCGCAAGGTTGTGCCGCCTTGTTGAATTGATCGTGCGAGTACAAATTTAATATCGCGCACCAGGTCTTCGCAATTTTTACGCGTAAGTGTGCCAGCTTTACGAATCGGTTTAATGCGCGACATGAATAAAGATTCATTCGCATAAATATTACCGACGCCCACAACAATATGGCTGTCCATAATGAATTGTTTAATTGCCTGACTACGTTTGCGAGTGCGTTTAAATAGATAGTCCGCATTAAATTCATCGGTTAAAGGTTCAGGGCCAAGTTTGGCAAGTAGTTTGTGCTCGTGTGGTTCGCCTTCTATCCATAACAAGCAGCCGAAGCGACGTGGATCGTGATAGCGCAACACAATCTCGCCAAACACCCAATCAAAATGATCATGCGTATTCGGAGGCGTGGTCGAATCGACTATCCGCAAGCTTCCCGACATTCCTAAATGAACAAGAGCATGGCCGTGGGCGAACTCAAACAGCAAATATTTTCCACGCCGGGTTATACCGAGGAGTTCACGCTGATTAATAAGCTCGACAAAGTTACTCGGGATCGCCCAGCGTAGTTGGGGCTGTCGAATTAAGACATTGGATACTTTGCGGTTAAGCGTATGGGGTGCTATTCCACGTAGCGTTGTTTCAACCTCGGGTAACTCTGGCATAGATATTAGGTCGTCTGGTTAAAAAGTTATAGGGCATCGAGTTTTTTCAGAAAAAAGATCTATTCGGAATAAAAATAATTTATTTTATTGCATATATACTGAGCAACAACTATAAATGTGATGTGCTTCACATTTTGCTTGTTGGCGAATTAAAATTTTTGAGGTTTTTGATGATTTCTAAAAGCATAGGTTTATTGACCCTGTGTTTCACGGCGAGCGTACAAGCGATGCCGGTTGTAACTGCTTCAGCAGCTGGCCAGATTACTACTACAGTACTGGGCGCTACCATCGTAGATTTCAATAGTGGCGATTGTTCCGGTTACGCATCCTGTACAGGTGATTTCGCGTTGGTATCCGGCAGTGTGTCGGGGAAATACGCGCAGCCTTTCGGCGCATCTTCCACATTTTTATCGGTTCCTAATCCATCGGATACAACGCACACTGCGATGATGAATCTTGGCGTGAATGCGGACTATTTCGGTTTGTTTTGGGGTTCAATTGATGCCTATAACGTGATTAGTTTTTTCTCTGGTGATACCCAAGTGGCGAGTTTTTCCGGGTCCGATTTGCCGAGCTTGAATGCAAATGGTGATCAAACTGAATGGTCTTCTAATCGCTATCTCAATTTCGATTTTGGTCCAGCCACTTTTAATACTGTGAAATTTATCAGTACCGGTTTTGCCTTTGAAAGCGATAACCATGCATATCGCAATGCATCTGTGCCAGAGCCAATGAATATGGCGTTGATGGGATTGGGCCTGTTTGGTCTGCTTATCGCGCGTCGTTTTAGCCGCAAGTAGTAAAAGACGGTACTGTTCGATCCTGTTGTAGGCCCGCTTCGGCGGGTTTTTTATTGTGCGATATTTTGCAATTATGGCGATTGGCTGGCGTTGACCTTCAACATCAAATTGAGTTGATTGGCGATCAATTGGAAGTCTTCGAATTGTCGCGCTGTCAGTTTGTGCTCTGCTCCATCCGCATAAAGAATGGCGATCAAGCGTTTATCAATTTTTAACGGAGCCAGCATCAAATCGCCTTTGGGTGCGAGAGGTTCGAGAGAGCCTAGAGGTTTGAGACCCTTGGATGCCTGATACCAAACCGCTTGCTGCAACCGCAGGAAATCATGCAGCAACTCACCCTTGTGGAGCTTATCCAATTCAATGCGAACCGTCTGGCGCCACAGGCTCGTACCTTTGCCGGCGACGTAACGGATATCCAGGGATTTCGCTTTGTAATCCAACATGGAAATGGTCACGCGCGGAACACCGGAGCCTTCATGCAAGGCGGCAACTGAAAGCTGCATAATTTTGGAGATGTCCCCGCCTTCAAACATGATTTTATGGATCTGGTTGATATGTTGTTGAAATTCGTAGCCCGTACGTTCTTTGGGAGCAGCGACTTCGGCTTCTTCGGCAACTTGTGCATCCGGCAGCGCCTGCAATAAAACTTCTACACCGTAGCTCTTGGCAATAACAGCGGCTTCTTCGGCCATTTGTACAACTTGCTTTTTGGCGGCGGCGGGCGAGATGTCGCAAAGTGCTGCCATTTGCTGGTAAATCTTCTCCATCTGCGGCGAATGAACACCTTTATGGATATATTTGCTCAGGTCATTGCCAATATTTACCGCACAGGCCATAGTCGTTGGGCGCGCATTGTCTTCGCTAGACTCCCGCACCAGTTCGCCGAGTGACCACTCTTTTATCAACCCGCGATTAAGTTGGTTGATATCTACACCCAAATGCTCACGGGAAATAGCCGCTTCATTTTCAGGGTGTTCATTGCGCTCGCTGACAAACTTTTCAGCGGCCTCGCGCCCGGTTGATAAAAGCGCAAGTTCACCGATATTGCGTAAGAGTGCAGCGATAAATACTTGTTCTTTATGTTCGCCGGTTAAATAAGGCACCAAAGCACGGGCTTGCACAGCAGCATGAAAAGACTTCGCGAGACTTTCGATCAGTAAGGCTTTGGGTTTCCCTTTCAAAAAACTATCAATCAAGCTGCTAGCAAGGGTGATGTTTTTCAGGTTATCAAATCCCAGTTGGA
>CBHTVU010000296.1:0-4362 GCA_966096785.1 uncultured Gammaproteobacteria bacterium
GCTCTTGCAGTTAGTTAAACGTGAAGAAAATTCAAAAAGCAGAGAGCTGATCAAAAATAAATCCCTCCGTCCCCTTTAAGCTGAATAATTCCAGGCATTGGCCTAATAGTTTATTTAACAACTGGGCTAGTATGTTGTGATCAAAAAGGAACTATCTTTGTTCAGTAAATTTCTTTGCATTAACTATTTAACAAAACGCATATAACTTTGGGAATATGCTGTTCGACAAAGCTCGAAAAATAGATGGCTCTCATTTCAATTAGCCAAATTCTGCTTTCGGCCAGAAGCGGACATCGAGGTTAATGAATTCTCTCAAGCGGAAAAGATGGTTTCGATGCGCTTACGCGAATTCTTCACCACAGATGCTTGTTATGAACCCTTGCTGATAATTCCTTTGATATTTTCAATTTCATCCACAGAAACTACATATACATGAAATCTGTTCAATAATATTATTTCAGTTAACTCAAAAAACCTTGATTGAATACAATATTCCACTGCCGATTTGCCTCACTAAATCGGCAATCTTTTTCTGCATTAAGAGCTTTAGTGGCATGCTCCAAAGAGTTTTCGATTGTCGCGCGTAACCTGTTCCCTTGTGCTTCCGTTTTCACTGCATATATTATTCCTGCAATGTTAACCGGATCTCGTATCCCTCGACACTGGCGGTCTGACATCAACTTAAAAAATTCATATACAATCGAGGGGTAGGACTTTGCCCCGATACAGATTTCAGACTCAGCCAACAAAAGATCTATATAGAATGAACTAATAGGAATTCCGGCAAGCCTACTGTACTTCCAATAGCGGATAAGCTGCCCAACCTTTTTGAGCTTCTCTGCAGAGCGTTTATTTTGTTTATTGATGAATGAGTTATGCGCTTCCGGGCTCGTCTCCATCCATCCACCGTAGCCGTCAGGAATTTTATAAATGGGTTTTCCATTGTTGAATGAATGAAAGAACGCCGGAACAACATCCATTGATTTTTGTCCTCGGCTAAAATCTAGAACTACCGCTTGCATGTCTTTACGAATTGTCGTTGATGTAAACCTGCTGCTTAGATCATTTGAAATACGTTTTATCACTGTATCAGAATTTACAACATTTCCCGCCCACTTGGACTCATTTCTGGATAAGACCGCAAGAAAGTCTAAATCTGAATATATTTTGATTGCACTGGATCGCGCGTGACTTCCGATTCTTTGGAACTTTATTAAATTAAATGATTTTTCTAATCGAGTTCGTGTACTACTAACATGAGAAGTAGCTGCTTCTACCTCTCCGTTGGTAGGCTGTATCCGCTGTATTAGTCTTAAAAAGTTAAGTCTTGGATTAAGATCAATCAATCCCATCTTGTAATTCTCGACATTAAGCAACAATCAAGGACTACCTCTAAGGCCATTAATAGCTTAGGCGTACCCACTAGAACCTGGGAAGTCCAAAATCAATAGACTGTGATCTTGGGGATTACCTTTTAAATCAGCAATCAAAGCTCCAATAAACTAGAATATTATGGTAATTGACGGATCAGTTGATCGATGGTGTATGTTGCGCTAGCTTCGTTTTGGGTTTTATGTTTCCAATATAAGCCATCACTTATATTGCTTGCCGTTCTACGATGATTGTAAATCAAATTTTGCAAATCTCTTGTTCTGACTCTAAGCTGATTCATAGATATTGATTGATTTACTATTTCATCCAACAGTGAGTTAAATGCGTTGATACAATGTTCAACATTCTCCATACAAGATTTGTTGTTTAAATGTAAATTAAGGTTAAATACAATAAACGGTAATAATGGACAAAACACGTTTATCAAAATTCCTTTTATCGAGAAATCCATAAAAAGGTTTGGTATTAACACTGCAAAAAACATCAAAATAGAAACTAATTTTATTTGATTTTGCAGCCGTGCTCTAAGCGAATTATCCCACTCTAAATTCATACTTTGACACAACAGCGTTCCAATGCTTTCATTTACTGTCGCAGTCAATACATTATACCAATCATTAAGCGCAATGAAATTTTTAGCTTTCTTTTTGTGCTTGTTAGAATACTCATAGATTTGAGCATGTGCGGGTTGTTGCCCAACTATTATTTGATTCCACTGCATATCGAATACATAACAGTCGAAACTTTCCTGAATTTTAGCTGCAAGCTCCCTAGACCTAGAAGTCCAGTCAAAAACAAATATTTCTATAAGTGTCATCACTGCGCCGAAAATTGCAACAGGTGCCGAAATATCAATTTTTTGGTTGATTCCCAAAGCACCGACAATCCACTCATTTGACAATCCCAGTGATATGAACGCGAGAAGAATGCAAAGGTATACAGAAAAAAAACGCAATATTTTTAGTCTAATTTTGATATCGCTATAAATCTGCCTAGCTGCTGCAATTTTATCTATACTTTGACTCTCGTTTTGCCTCACATTTATGTTAGCCATCTTTATTCCTTATATTCCGGGAATTGGTCGCCAAATACTTCTCTCCACTCAATGAAACAGGCTTTTATATCACCTCTATTTTCTGCATTTCTTGCGTTTAACGCTTTTTGGTAATCCTCATATGCACGGGCGCTAATTTTGGCTCTCGAATCGTAATCTAAATTATTCAGATCCCCTTGAATGCGTTTAGGATCGGCAACAGAATTGTAAATAGCTGAATGAACATGATGTAACACATTTGGAATTTCAATATCGATATACTCACTGCATGAGCTTTGGAGCGAAAAATAATTCAGAATAATGTTCTCCAATAGATACGAACCCATTGAAGGCATAGTGGGTCTATTGTTCCAATATTTCATTATACGAATAATATTTAAAAGTCTTTCTGATAATCTCTGCGTGGCTGCTTCGACAGCGTCCTTGTCTATTCGTGGGTCTGTTTTTTTCCAATGGCCATTTCCATCAGGAATAAGGTAGTAACTTCTACCATCATATTCTTGCGTGGTAATAAAACAGGGCACAATATCGAAGCTCCACTCATAGGATATTAATTGGATTGTGGCGGCCTCCTGGTTGCGTTTAATCGTCGCTGAGCTGTATTGATCAACACCTTGCAGTTTGGAAACAAATTGATTAATAATTTTTCTTGAATTCAGCCAATCTGAATTGTCATGTTTATAAAGCTTAAAAGTTTCACAGTTGTCTGGAACCTGAAGACGAATAGTGTCAGACTCAAAATAGGTGCACCCGCACGCTGATAACCCATACATTAAGTCTATATCATCAAGTGGGCGCTTCTTTGTGCGTCTTGCGAATGAACCAAACTCAATATTGATGGCAAGATATAGAGGGAAAAAATCTTTTAAGTTATTTATTTGGTTGGTAAGCCATGCCTGGCTTGCTCTGGCTTTTTTTACTTTTTCTGGGTCCAGGTTCACCGAATTTTTCAGGAAGCTTCGAAACGCCTCGTTAATATTTGTAGTCATAAACGTCCTTTGCTAGTTACAGTATAAACAACGTGGTATCCACACGGTTAATATTCAACTTACTTCCTGACACCCAGTGTTTGAACTTTCTTAAAGTTGAAACTCATCCGGTGTAAAGCTTCGCTTGGAGCGGCTTAATTTTGACTAACTAACGGCTTTTCGCCGATCATAATTAGTATGGACTTAATAGCAAACGACCTTACCTACAACCAATAGCATAGTTCTTAAGTTTGCAACTCTTTTCTCTTACTTCAGATACGTAGTGCGAAACAACTGCCGCAACAGTAATTACGAGATCTCAAATTAAGGTAACAGCAATCGCAACACTCCTTATCGCCGAGATTTTGTCGAAGCTCATTTGCTTGCTATCCTTTTTTCACTATTGCTTTCAATAAATTAGTCGGTAATTATTTGGAAAGAGCGCGCTGAAAACACACTCAACGTCCGCTTTGCGCACAAAGCCAACATTTCATTCAGTTAAGATCACCAATCAAATGTCGTCAATTACATCCACTTACATGAAAAAGATTTTGTCGCTTAATGCATTCTTGTTGGTATGTAGGAGAGAACCAAATTTCACTTTAATTAATTAGGGGTAAACGGGCGAGGTGATTTGTTCGGCGGAGAAGACCTGAGTAGGGCAGGGACTTTGCAAAAAGTATTTTTAAGAAATTTTGACAATTAAATTTTTTGGCAGCTTTAAAAATCCTAAAACCATAATGAGCTTGCAGATGTATGAATTAATTCATTTTCGAATCAAAGGAAGGAATTAGCAGCGCTAATTTATTAACGCCCAAAAAGAAAAAGCGCCAGATAAGTTAATATCTGGCGCTTTTTGTAGAAGACCCAAGGTTAATTTATGGGCCTTCTTGATATGGTAGCTAGAGGCGGGATTGAACCGCCGACCCCAGCATTATGAGTGCTGTG
>CBHTVU010000297.1:0-4315 GCA_966096785.1 uncultured Gammaproteobacteria bacterium
GGATATGGAAGGTTCTACACGTGCACTGGCCAAGGGTCTGCATAAGGTTTTAGATTATTTATTAGGGGTGCGGAGCCAGAAGAGTTAAGTTAAGCCCAAAAAGAAAAGGACCGCTTGCGCGGCCCTTTGGCAGATATTGTCCATAAACTCTGTAGTAGTCAGTGTTGGGTTCCGTTCCAGTCCTTGTTACCCTCTTGGGATTAATCCATTAGCCATTCATCCACAGTTAATCCTTTCTTGGCCGTTCCTGAATCTTCCTGAGTTTCTCCTTTAAGAGGACGCGTCCGTTGACCTTGCCTGGCCTGCTTACATCACTGTCTACTTCCTGATGGTTGCCATTATGCTGAGATCGATGGCTTACAAATAGTCGCTAAAGGCGTTATTTGTTGTAGGAAATTGACTACAGTCTGTTGCAGATATTGACTACTTAAATACCTTATAACAGGGTTTGTATTCCCTGCCGGGGAGCTTCATACGGTTTTGTTTAGCAAAGGATTCCAGCAATTCATCGACGGGATGCATAATTTCCGTATCGCCGTGAAGTTCAAAATGCCCGAATTCCTCGATAGTGCGAATGCCTTCCTCTTTCACATTTCCTGCAACAATACCTGAAAAGGCCCGGCGCAAATTAGCGGCAAGTAAATGTGCTGGCTGGTTTTTATGCAGTTCAAGATTCCGCATATTTTCGTGGGTTGGAATGAAAGGTTGTTGTAAGTCAGGGCTGATTTTTAATTGCCAGTTAAAGTAGTAGGCATCATCGGTTTGCTTGCGGAAATCGCGAACTTTTTTGATGCCCTCCACCATTTCCCGTGCAACAGCTTCAGGGTCGTTAACGATAATTTTGTAATGGGATTGCGCTTCTGCACCCAAGGTGTCACCAATAAATCTATCAACCCGTTCGAAGTATTCCGCTGCACTGGACGGACCAGTAAATACTAATGGGAAGGGGATATCTTTATTATCGGGATGTAACAAAATCCCCAGAATATAAAGAATTTCTTCCGTGGTCCCTGCGCCGCCGGGAAACACAATAATTCCGTGACCGAGTCGCACAAAAGCTTCCAGGCGTTTTTCAATATCCGGCATTATGGTAAGTTGATTGACTATAGGATTCGGTGCTTCTGCAGCAATAATTCCCGGCTCTGTGATGCCAATGTAGCGACCGCCATTGATACGTTGCTTCGCATGGCTAATGGTTGCACCTTTCATCGGTCCCTTCATCGCACCTGGTCCGCAACCGGTGCAAATATCTAATCCGCGCAAGCCTAACTGATAACCGACTTCTTTGGTGTAATCATATTCGCCGCGGCTAATAGAGTGACCACCCCAACACACTACTAAATTCGGGTCTAAACCTGGGTGTAGTAAATTGGCATTGCGCAACATATTAAAAATGGAATCAGTAATGGCCTCACTTGTCGCAACTTTTGCAGGTTTAGCGTCAATCTCTTCGTGATTATAAATAACGTCGCGCAATACAGTGAACAAATGTTCACTAATACCTTTAATCATTTTTCCATCGACGAACGCATTTTCCGGTGCGCCTTTTACGGCGAGTTTTATTCCGCGCTGCTGTTGCACAATACTGATATCAAAATCGCTATAGCGCTCCAATAATTCCTTGCCGTCGTCCAGATCATTACCGGTATTGAGTACCGCGAGAGAGCAATTGCGAAATAATTTATAGAGGCCGCTTTGGCTAGAGTCCAATAATTTCGCGACTTCGGACTTGGACAAGATATTCAGTTGGTTATGGGGAGAAATAGTGGCGTTAATTGTCTTGTAATTGTTACCACTGGTTTGTTCAGGAGCAGTTTTGTAAGGATGATGTTGGGACATGTAGACTCTTTAGCATCTGGAGATGCGCATTAGTGGATTTCAATGAATGCACTGTTATAGAAATTCATTATTTGTCATAGAGAAGTGTAGAAGGTTTTAGGGGAGTTTGTCTGGCGGGGATGCGAGGAATTGTCATTTTTGTGTAATCTTAAAGCACCTTAATTGTCTGCTTGCGCAAAATTTGATCTGGTTAATTATAAGATTCGTTTTTTTAACAAAATACTCAAGGCGACAATCACAGCGATAATCATAAAAAAAATAACCCACCAGAAGCCTGATGGATCATCTTGTCCCCAAGGCAGACCTCCAGTATTCATTCCAAAAATACCAGTAATTAAATTAATGGGAAGTAAAGTTACTGTGACTATGGAAAGTATATATAAATTACGGTTGGTGGCTTCACTCATGCGCCCGGCAATTTCCTCTTGCAGTAAGCGCGTTCGCTCCTGAACGAGCTCTAAATCCTGAATAGTAGATTCGAGATGTTCAACCGCTTGTCGCAACTCCGAAATATCGTGTTTGCTCCAGCGGGAAATATGGGGAAGAGCATGTTGTAATGCCTGTCTGTTAGCGCTGAGCAGGCGTCTCAATCGCGCCAGCAAGCGCCGTATTTGGCCTAACTTGCTACCTTGATTATGTAGCTGGCCTGCTAAAATTTGGTCCTCAGCATCATCAACGCGATCATTTAATTGTTTGATGACGTTGTGGATAGAATCACCTATGTCGTAAATTAAACGCGCAAATAAATCTACGCTGTTAGATATGATCAATCCTTCAAATAGTTCGTGTCGTAAACGATCTACAGATTTAAGTGGATGGCCTCGTCCGGTGATAAGAAAATTATTATTGAGGTATAAGCGTAATACACCTACATCTTCCGGGTCTTCTTTAAAGTGGTGAAATAAATCACCGACAATGAGCGCTAATCCCATATCAAAATTTTCGCTGCGTATGTGGGCGTCGCTATCAAGTAATAATTCTCGTGCCCCTTCAGGAATATGCGCGCAGGCGCTAATCCAGTTTGTGGCGCGTGTGTCTGCCAGGTTAAAGTGAAGCCAATATGGAGAAGCTGGAAGTGCTTCCCGCTCGTTAGCGGCGTAAAGTCCAAGAGGACTGGCTTTTTGAGTTACGTTTAGGGTGAAACCGCAAATCAAACCATTGCGATCCGGAACCTCAATTGTGGGAGTGAAAGTCATAGCGACCACATAGATGTGAAATGACTTGATAATATGACGTCTGTGTGACACTTATGTGAATGAAAAAAATCCAATTAAGTGAAGACATTTTTAAAATCTTTAGCGAGTAATCTATGGTTTATTTACCTTGTGTGGAATTTCAATCCAATTCAAAAATTGGGGTGACGGGAGCAATTATCTGGCTTCATGGTTTGGGGGCGGATGGTAATGATTTTGTTCCTGTTGCCAAACAGCTGCAGTTACCTGCGGAGCAGAATATTCGCTTTATTTTTCCGCACGCACCCGAAATCCCGGTGACCATTAACGGTGGCTATGTCATGCCAGCCTGGTACGATATTTTTGAATTATCGCTGGATAGAAAAGTGGATGCTGATCAATTGCGATCCAGCGCAAAAAATGTTCAGGATTTAATTGATCGTGAAATTGAACGCGGTCTTAGCAGTGAAAATATTATTCTTGCAGGTTTTTCACAGGGTGGTGCTGTAGCTTATGAGGCGGCATTAACTTATCCAAGACCTTTGGGTGGTTTGTTAACGCTCTCCACTTATTTCGCGACTCATGAATCCATTGTACAAAATGCAGCAAATAAAAATATTCCTATTTTGATTCAGCATGGAACAGAGGATTCGGTAGTGGACGAAATTTTAGGGCAGCGAGCTTATCAACAATTGCTGGATCGTGGTTATAAAGTAAGGTATCAAACTTATAAGATGGAACACACTCTTTGTATTGAGCAGTTGAATGATGTTGGGGAGTGGTTGTTGGAAAGATTTTGACTCTGGTTTTAGTGCTTATTTTTTTGCCGTCATCCTAGCGTAGCGGGAATTCAGCTTTCAGCTATAGACGTAAAATTATTCGTTTGTATTGTACGAAAGTATTTTTTATTGATCGTAAAAATGCTGGATTGAATCACAATACCTGTGGTCCCGAATTTGTTGCTCTTAATGACGGGCAGGAAAACGATATGGATCAAGGACGGCAATTGAATCTATTATGATGTTACTGTGAGCAGCAGTGGCCTAAAAGCGCCATTTTTTACCAAGTCATAATTGCTTTAACTTGCGGTATCAAATCTTTCGCCATTGCAGCATGTTGCGCTTTGGTGGGGTGACCATCGGTGCTATCACCGGGATAGTGCGTTGATTGACCTACCTGTACGCGTTTGTCGGCAACCCGTTTAGCGGCTTCATTTAGATAATCACTTAAGGCTGCTTTTTTATCACCATCTAAAATCGAGCCTTCGATCAATAGAATTTGTGCGTGTTTATGATTGTTGAGTA
>CBHTVU010000298.1:0-4303 GCA_966096785.1 uncultured Gammaproteobacteria bacterium
TTTAATAAAATCCATATGAAATGAAAGCGTTTCGCTTTCGTAAAGGCGCATATCTTCAGCAACGAAACCTATATTACGCTTCGCCAAAAGCTGTTCCTTAGGCATGGAATGCCCTAACACTTTTATAGAGCCGCTATCAGGCCCAATAAGCCCCATAACAATACGTAAGAGCGTGGATTTTCCCGCGCCGTTGGGACCGACTAAGCCCATGACCGTGCCTTGCTCGAGCGAAAGATTTACGTCCTGCAATTTAAAGTGCGGGTAATGTTTGGTGATGCCTTCGCACTCTATTGCCAGCGGCGCGCTTATCGAATCAGGCAAGCTCATGGTAATGACTCCTTTTTAAAGATATTTTTTTATCATTTGCAACAGCTCGTCTTCCGGTATCGCAAGAGACCTTGCCAACTTACCGGCTTGCTGTAGGTGCTGAACTAATTCTTCTTTTTGCAGCATGTTTAAATCGAAGGATTCACTGACCCAACTGCCTTTACCCTGCTGAGTTGCAATAACACCTTCGCGTTCCAATTCAAGATAGGCGCGCTTGACCGTAATAATGCTGACCTTGGCCTCAGTCGCCAGCTCGCGAATGGAGGGCAGTGGAGTGTTGGGCGGCCAATCGCCCACGGCGATTCGCTGTGTAATTTGCTCCATGATCTGCTGGTACATGGGGCGCGTGTCTGTTTGGGAGAATACGAATCCATATTTCATATACACAGTATACACAGTTGGTTCGGATGTGCAATATGTTGCTTGGTGGGGTTGCCCGACAATAATCCCCTGCCAACTTCCAACGACTCTTAGCGATTATGGCGAAGCTGAAATTTGGTTAAACGGTTTGTTAATCGGCAAGAATGAGTCGTTCGCTCACGCCGAATTAAATTTGGCTTTGCCTGCAGGTGAAGGTCTACGCCAGTTATTTATTATTGGTAAGTCTATGAGGTTAATCTATTGAGCTGTTCGTCTTTCAAGAATTGCTAATAATTTATCAGTGTCAATACTGTAGTAGGTTTTAGCTGTTAGTTTTGTGCAAGGTATTTCCAGCTTCAGGGCTTTATCGTCACTAAGCGTAATTTTTTGCTTAGTGCCACATCCGATATTTTGTGCATCAATCGCTTCGTTAGGATGCGAAAAATAATTTATTCCATCTACGCTAGTAAAAATTCCTTTCTTGGGTAAGTTTTTGCAAACAAGCATGTCGCCAGTTTGAAAATAATTTTGCTGTGTATAAAAATCAGTTCCGTTGCAATCTTCCATCATTAACGTTGAAAACGCAGCTCTCATAGCGGCTCCTGTGTGATCATTTGGGCTGGCATAGCTTATTTGTGTAACAAGTTTAAGTTGGTCAAGTGTGGTTGTTATTACACTACTAATAGGTTTTTGGTTACCCATAAATTCTGCCATAAATGTCGGCGCGCATTCCGGTTGTGACCCGCATTCGATTGCGCTTGCAAAATGTGTGTCGTCTTGATTGCTTAAATAGTATTTTTCCAATACTTGTTCAGCGCTATCAGACTGATGTCTGTTTGCAAGTGCCAGCAAGTGCATAACCAGTCCGCAATCATAGGGAATTCTGCCGAAGGCATTTTTTATATGATCCCATTGTTTGTTATCGCTCAAGCTAATGCAGCTTTGAATGGCAGAACTAATATTTTCGGAAAAGGTTTGTTTGTTAATCCAACCTAAATGATAGCTCGCCATCAAGCTTATGAACTCGGCGCCACCTTCATTAAAAAGATGGCTGGACGGTGCGTTTTTTCTCGATTGTAATAAATGCGCGTACTCGTGTGCTTGTAAAAATTGGGTGTCGAGAATGTTTTTTGTCGACCAGCCAACATAGCCAATTCGAATCATATGCGGTGACGTAACTTCAGCTTGAGCGCCAAACCCATTTTGATCCGGGATATTATCCACTAGTAAAAATGGTCGGTTGAACGGAATCGAAGAATAGTTTTTTTTGTAGTAATCGCTAAGAAGTTGTTGCCCGTCATTGATGGTTTTAGCAAGTTCTGCTGGAACATTCTTGGTAAATACTTGTTGCCTGTTTTTTGGTATGTGTTTGTAACTGAGATATATACCTGTGTAGTTCAAATAATTTTTTTCATTTAATGAGGCCTTGAATTGTTTAGTATAAATGCCACTTTCATCAACCACGCTACCTTTAGGTGATTTAAAAACCCAGGTAGTCGTTCCGCACTTATTGTTTAATCCAAACGTTCCCGTGTGAATGCGCACGCCTAGATCATCCATGGGGTAAGCAAAAGGCTCAACACGGTCAATAAACGCAGTACTCATCGGCACAGAGAAGCGACTGGTACTACAGTTCTTGGGCAGAGTGAGGGTGTCGCCATTTGTTAGTACGCTGCAATTATCCATTGCTTTCCAGTCCTTGCGCAGACTAGCTGCTCTGCCTTCATATCTTTCTTGCAATGATGCTTCCTTACATTCTTTAGGTAACTTATATTCCACTTGAATGTGATTTTTATCGAGTGGGCTTATGGTGATGGTTTGTTGTGCGAAAGAAGGGATTGCATTCGATATGAAAAGCAGAAAAACTAATCGGCTTGTGTATTTCATGGTAGGTCCTTTTAAAAACATTATTGTGGTATTCGAAAATGGCTTTATTGCTTGTGGCTCATTTTAATCGGGTGCATCAATAGTCATTCCATTGATTGCAAATTATGGCTGCGACTATAGCCACATTTATTTGAGTGGAGAAGCATTCAATACGAAAATTTGGTAATAATAAAATAGTTAATCTATTACCCGTGACAAGTTGCTGTGAGAGGTCAATAATGCGATTACCCACATCCACAGAGTGAAAAACTTATGGATCAATCCGAACCACAATCAAGTTGGCTTCAACAACTTCGAAAAGAATTCAAATCGTTATTCGTATTAAACAAACCAAGCCGACCATGGCATGTGGCTTTAGTTGCCACCATTGGTATGGCGATTCCAGCGCTTGTGGGCGTTTATGTTGGGCATATGGCTAATGCAATTTTGGCCTGTGTGGGGACCATGGTCATTCTTTATATTCCCCGCACAAGTATTCCTCATCGCATGGTAACGCTCGCGGTTTGTTCATTTGGAATTGTGGCTTGTTTTGCGCTGGGATTGGGTGCAGGTTTTAGCATTTACAGCTCGGCAATTGTCTTAACTTTTACGGCAATATTGGTAGATGCTATCTGTCGGTATTATTCCATTGCACCACCGGGAAATTTCTTTTTTATCTTTCTTGCTGCGCTCGGTTGCACACTGCCATTTGATTCTGAACTCATTCCCATGCGTATTGGCTTGGTCGCGTTAGGTTGTATGTTGTCATGCATGCTGGCTTTTTTTTACAGTTTGATAGTTACTCTGCCAGCACCAAACCCAATCGCTGCGGTTGAGAAAAATATTCCACACTTGCTATTACAATCAATGGTTTTTGGTGGATTTATCGGAGGTTCTTATTTATTAGCAGAAATGATCGGATTGGAAAAACCTTACTGGGTTCCCATTTCGTGTGCTGCAATTATGCAGGGCGCAACCTTTAAATTGATATGGCAACGAAAAATTCATCGTGTTGTAGGCACTGTATTGGGAATGGGTTTGGCGTGGTTTATTTTTAAATTACCGCTGCATGGCTGGACCTTTGCACTAGCAATTATTCTGCTGTTTTTTATTGTTGAAGTGCTAGTCGTGCACCATTACGGTTTGGCGGTCGTTTTTATAACGCCACTCACTTTATTGTTTGCGGAGGGGTCGGCATCGCGTGTGCTGCACGAATCTCTGGTCGTGACTCGTTTAGGCGATATCGCGCTCGGAAGTCTATTAGGTTTTTTCGGTGGTTGGGTTATGCATCACCCTAAACTACTTTCGCACATTGAAACGAAATTACAAAAAGATAATTCAGGCAACTAGACCAAAATAGGAAGAGCGGCCAAGCCACTCCTGAACCTTGCGGTTCATTTCATGCTTGGCTGCTTTTCGTTTCGCTTTTTCGGTTTTTTCATGTACTCCACCCTTACTCATAATGGGGTGGAATGCATGGCCGTTACGTCGTTCTTGTTTCTTGGGCATATCAAACTCCTCGTTAACTTGCTAGTAGAAACCATTGTGGATTATTAACCGCTTTTAAGCGGCGTTTTGCTTTTGAATCATTCACAATAAACTGCGGTGCTTGCTGAGTCGTTTCAAAACAAAATTTCTCAGGTAAGTCAGTGTATAGCGAGCGGGGTGGCGCTCGTCCGCTTATTTTTTTCATCACTCTACCGGTTTCAAAGGTGTGATAATAAACTTTGCTAAAACCCAACTCCTGCTG
>CBHTVU010000299.1:0-4277 GCA_966096785.1 uncultured Gammaproteobacteria bacterium
TTATTTTAGGACGGGACATACAACGAAATAAAAGCGATTCTTGTGAAGCTCAATCTCAACACAAAAAATATCGTCAAGGAAAATGTTTATGCGCTGGATATTGAAAAATTTAAAGAGCAAGTAGAGCTGCGTAAAAAGTTTTATGGAAATGCTGATTATCCTGCAGCGACATGGGTTCAAATAGAAAAGCTTTACTTGCCATCGCACCTGGTGGAAATTGAATTTGTTGCGGTTAAATAAAAAATTAAATTGCCTGGTTTTTCCATTTCCGTTTAATTATTAATGCCAGCATGGCAAGGCATAAAAGTGGAAGTGAAGATGGCTCAGGTATTGAAACACTATTTTTTATTTTCATGGAGAAATCTGTATAACTTATATAAGCGCTGGCAACTTGCAATTGCTGGTCACTTAAGCTTTTGAAGCCGAAACTACCTCCTCCCTGAAGCAAATTGCCATTATCTATCCATGCATTTTCCTGAATAAGTGAAACACCGTTAAGAATTCGTTGCTCCCAAGTTTCCAACGAAATATTAAGATACTGGCTTACATAATCGCCATTTTCTTTAATTGATGTTGTTTTATCCGTCATAAGAATAGCTTGTTTCTCCATACCATTCGAAGCAGTTTCAAAGTCATCAATAAGAAGCATGGTTTCGACATCGCCGGGCGGTTCAGCGCTGGGAATTGCAGAGTCGGAGATATCAAAAGTCTTGCCGCCAATATTTAGAAATGCATGTAGCCATGTATTAGAATAGGTAAAATAATGCCCCATACTTTCTGCGGGCGAATCGTCTAGCGGAGCAAGTTCCGTGTCGTACCAGAAACTACCTGTTGCTACGGTGCCTCCGGGATTATCGTTCCATAATGGCGTGCAATTTGCCACCGGGCTCGCCGTATCATCAAGGCAATCATTTGCATAAACGACATTGCCTGTGAAAACGCCTTCAATAATTACCGCATTTGTCTGCATTGAAAAAAGAATTGTGAGCGCTAAAACCCCAATTGAAAAAGCGATTTTATTTTTCATATCCGCATCCCTTAATTTTCATAGAAAACATATCAATATTGAGTCCACTCTAATCCTTTTCAAAAGCTAACAATAATAATTAAAGTTAATATTTGCGACGATTAATAGATGTAAGAAATTGATCTGATGTTACAGAAGTGTTTCAAAAATATGACTTAGCTTTTCCAATCCTATCTTCATAGCCGCAGGATTTGCGTGGCTAAAATTAAGTCTTATGGTGCCCAATGTTGGATCCTCACTTGCCGGATAAAATGCCTCGCCGGGCATAAATGCAACGCCTTGTGATAGGGCATTTTTTAATAGGAGACGTGTATCAACTGCACGCTTTAGTTGCAACCAAAAAAATAATCCGCCTGCAGGGGAGTTCCAGTTGGCCAAATCGCTAAAGGTTTTTTTCAGCAGATCATTCATAATGTTACGTTTTTCGCGATAGGCATCGCGCAATTTTATTAAATCGTCGTCGCGATTTTTGCATGCCAACCAGCTGGCAACGCGGATTTGCCCGGGGCGATTAGTGTGTAAATCACCTGCTTGTTTTAGCTTTAACAAATAAGGAAATAAATTTTTTGATGCTGCTAAAAATCCTACCCGCCAACCAGGCCATAATGTTTTTGAAAAGCTACCCAGGTAAATCCAGGGCGCCTTTTTGAGCAAGCTGCAAATGGGCGTGCGATCAACATTGTCGTACATAAGTTCACGGTAGGGCTCATCTTCAATGAGAGGTAAATTATAGTGATTAAGCACATTCGCAATGGCTTGGCGGTTGTCAGAGCTGTAACAATTTCCGGAAGGATTTTGAAAGGTTGGAATTAAATATATTGCACGAGGCCGATGAGTTTCTATGGCTTTGGCCAAATGATCCGCATCAATACCGGTTTCGGTGAACGGCAAACCAACACAATTCGCCCCAAATAATTGGAAAACCTGCAAGGCAGCCAAATAAGTTGGTGCTTCGCAAAGCAAGGATGTGCCCGGGTCGACAAAAAGCTTTGCGGCAAGGTCAATTCCTTGTTGTGAACCGGAAGTAATTAAAGTCTGTTCAGCACTTACTGGTAGCCCTGAGGCTTCCAACCAATCTGCCAAGAGCGACCGCAAAATTGGCTCACCCTCGCTTTGCCCATATTGTTGAAAAGCAGCATCACGCCAATCGTGTGATAGATCTGAGTCATGTAAAATCGGCATGGCATCTGCGCTTGGCAGGCCACCCGCGAATGAAATCATTCCTGGTGTTTGCGTAACGGCAAGTATTTCGCGGACCAAAGATGAATTTAAGCGCGACATGCGCTCGGATAGTTGCAGGGGGGATTGCATGGACGGGCTCGGCAAGTTAACAAGGTCATATACATTGACCTATAATTCTCCTTTTAAAGATAAAAGTCAATATGGTTGACCAATTAGCTAATTCTGAATCTCGTGAGCAGGAGCTTAATCAGGCGCTGGAGTTATTCCATTTCGCTTTTCGTGCGTTTACTGCCAAGCCAGATCAACTCCTTGAAGCGCGCGGCCTGCAACGTGTGCATCACCGCATACTCTACTTTGTCGGGCGTAACCCCGGCATACGCGTAAGCGGTTTATTGGCAACATTGGGCGTTAGCAAGCAGGCCTTACATGCGCCTCTTCGACAATTGCAAGCGATGAGTTTGATTCAGGATGCTCCTGATGCAATTGATAAGCGTGGAAAGTGCCTTACGCTCACGGCAGAAGGTGCAAAGCTAGAAGCGGCATTGAGTGGTGCACAGCGCAAATTACTTGCGCAAGTATTCGAAGGCGCGGGTATAGATAGTGAAGCGGCTTGGCGTTTGGTGATGGGGCAATTAGCTGGGCAGCTTCCGAAATAAGATAACAACAATTAAGCTCGAAAACTCCAAGGAAATAATTTCATAATGACTATAAAACATCGCGAATATTTTTTAATTGCCCTTGGCGGCCTCTTGGTTGCGGCAGTAGTAATCAACTATATTCCCATCCTGACAGCAGGTCTCCTTGTTATTCTTACTTCCAGCTTATGGGCTTATGAATATTTTTCAAAACGAAATAATAGAATAGGTTTTTACCTAAGTTGGTCCAGTGCAATCATTTTGGGGATTTTGGTTGGGCTTTATCGTCCCCACGATTTCAATTATCCGCTGGTTTTCAATGTAGAGCGATTATACGAGGGTGGCTTACCACTTAGCTTGTACGCAAACATCGCAAAGTTTTTTGCAGGAATTATTATTCTATATTTTTTGCTTTCGCCTAAAGCGATATCTTCAGCTTCTATTAAATCGCCATTCAAGCAATTTGCTCTGGCATTGATGCTGGCTTTGTTTACGTTGATTGTTGCTTATAAAATTTTAGGTTTAGCCTTTCATGTAAAACCTTTCAAATATATTGTTCTATTCGGTCTTGTAAACTTGATAATAACCTGTTTGGCTGAAGAAGCTTTTATGCGGTTGTTGTTGCAAGAGCAAATACAAAAATTTATATCTGGCGCTGTTACGCATAAACTTTGGCAGGAGTTTATTCCTTTAATTACCACGACATTTATTTTTGTGTTAACGCATTCTGTGCAGGGTTTTAATGCTGTGTTGGCATTCGCTGTTGCGGGTTTTTCCTACGGATTGGTCTATAGTCTCACCAAAAATTTGTGGGCATGTGTTGCTGTGCATTTTGCCGTTAATATCATTCACTTCTCATTTTTAACCTATCCGCTTAACTAAACCTGAACAAACGGCTTGGCTTAAATGCGCGACAAATGTAACTTTTTCCATGTGTTTTTTTGTGCGAAATAAGTGGTATTTGCATTCAGCTTAAATTCATTCCTGCTTGATACAGTTTCGGTTAATAATCTCAGTAATAGATGTATAGAAATATTTCATTGTCACCTTTTAAGGAATTAGATATGAAAAGACAACTATTATTGATGGGTGTATTGAGTGCGTTGACTTTGCCTGCAATGGCAGATGGATTTTATATTTTGGGAGACATAGGCGAGAGCAAATTAGAATATCCAGCGTGGGATGATTACATGCTGGATAAATCTGATACTGCCTATTCATTTGGTATTGGCTTCGATCTAAATGAATTTGCCGCAATTGAACTCGCTTATCGGGATTTTGGTTCTGGGCAGGATAGAGGTACAGCTACTGATGAATTCGGCGATTATGACTGGACAGATACTCTCAGTGCCTCTGCTTTCCAAGCGTCTGTCGTCGGTAAAATTCCCTTAAGCGATAGCGTGAATATTTTTGGTCGCCTGGGTTTTGCAAAT
>CBHTVU010000300.1:0-4256 GCA_966096785.1 uncultured Gammaproteobacteria bacterium
GTAGCCAGATTTCCCGACTTGGCGGAGCCTCATGCGGCCATTGGCAAAGTCGTAAGTCTAATTCTTTACGCCCTATGTAATGCGGTAATAAGGCCAAGCCTGCGCCAGCTTTTGCTGCCTTTGCGTGTGCGACATAATTATTTGCCCGAAAGGAAATTCGTGCGCGCGGATAATTTCTCGCTAACCAAACGGCCTCCGGCATATCTGAATTTTCTTCATCAAAACTAATAAAAGTTGCCTCGCCATTTTGTTCAACCAGCTGGCACATTTCGTTAGTACCGTAAAAACCGAAGGCCATATTGCCGACTGGCTTTGCAATGAAATCGCCATCCAGTGGACGACTTAAGCGGACAGCAATATCGGCTTGATGTCGATCAAGACTTATCGAACGTAAATCGGTGGCAATGTTGACATCCAGTCCCGGATACATGGATGGTAGCTTTGCCAGATGGTCGATTAAAAAACCTTGCGTCAGCCCTGGTGGTGCGTTGATGCGGACCAAACCTTTGATTGTGTCGTCTGCGCTTCCGCGGCCAAGGGTTTGAACCGCTACTTCCATGTTTTTAGCCACTTCCAACGTGCGTGTCCCCGCTGGCGTTAACACGTAACCTTCCGGTCGGCGTTCCACAAGTTTTTCGCCAAGACTCAATTCAAGCGACTGGATGCGTCGCGAAACAGTTGCGTGATTTACCGACAGTGCGCGCGCTGCTGCCGAAAGACTGCCGTGACGCCCCAGCGCGAGAAACACGCGAACATCCTGCCAATCTACCTCTGTGCGTTTTTTATCAGTCATTGTTAAAGAATAGCCGTTTTTTCATAAGCCTAACAGACGTATCTTCTCCTCCGTGGTTCGGCTATCCACTGTTCGAAAATTAAAAAATGCTGCATGACAATTTTCGTTCGGGTTAATCGGATCAAAAAAAATGCCATCCATTAATTCAGGAGAATGACCTAATGAGTAATCAACAAAAAGTCGCCATAGTGACCGGTGCATCACAGGGGCTTGGAGCAGGAATAGTGCAAGCCTACCGCAAACTCGGTTATGCGATTGTTGCGAATTCGCGCAGCATAAAGCAAACGGACGATACTGGTGTTGTAGCTGTTAGTGGTGATATCGCTAACCGCGAATTAGCGAAAAAATTAGTTGATACCGCTATTAACCGTTTTGGTCGCGTCGACACTTTAATTAACAACGCAGGATTATTTATTGCCAAACCATTTACGGAATATACGGATGAAGATCTGGCCAATATGTACAGCACAAATATTCATGGCTTTTTTCATATTACGCAATTTGCGTTAGAAGAAATGCTTAAGAAAAATAATGGCCACATAGTGCAAATCACGACGACGCTAGTGCATCAGGCGATTTCGGCTGTTCCTACCGGTCTTGCGCTGCTAACCAAAGGTGGCCTTGATGCTGTAACACGCGGTCTTGCAATCGAATATGCGACGAGAGGAATTCGTGTCAATGCTGTTGCTCCCGGCATTATCAAAACGCCTATGCACGCACCAGAAAATTACGATTTTTTAAATAGCCTCCACCCAGTGGGGCACATGGGCGAGGTTGACGACATAGCTAATGCAGTCATTTATTTAGAGCAAGCAGGCTTCGTAACCGGTGAAACCATTAACGTAGATGGCGGCCAGCACGCCGGGCGCTGGTAATAGAGGAGAAACGCTATGCCTTATGTAAATATTAAAGTGACCCGAGAGGGAACTACACCAGGTGCGACTGCCACTACAGCTGAACAGAAAAAAGCCCTTATCAAAGGCATCAGTGATTTGCTTTTTAATGTTATGGGTAAACCGCATAGTTCTACGTTTGTTGTGATTGACGAAGTGGACCTTGAGAGCTGGGGCGTTGGAGGCGTTACAGTTTCCGAGTATCGGGAACAATTGATTTCATCGAGAAAAGACTCGCTGGAAAAATTGTAAGGAATCGAATTGATCGAAGTGGCCCCGACTGCGATCAATTCTGTTTACTTAAAAAATTATAGTGTTGCGCTATTTTTTTTCGGCGGTGCGCATCATGTAGGACCAGCCGTCGAGCCCATCGTCGGGGCTGCCTGGTGCTTGCGTGGTAAAACGAGACCGGACGCTAACAGTAAATCTTGATAGTCGGCGTCCGGTCATCAGCCGGGCTCTTATTTTCCAGTTGAGCAATCATAAGTGCCTGTTGGGGAGCGTCGTGCGGGCTTGAGCACGAAATTGCGAAACTCTTGGCCGCCACCATAGGACGATGCCGTTATCCAGCCTGCATCATTAATTTTCCCTGCAATACCTAAAACCAGGGATTGAACGTCAGGTTCATCGCGGACGAGTAGATCGTTCAGATTGTGAATCTGACCCTCTGAGTCCCAGATAACGGCCACCGAACCACCTTGGCCAGTGGCGTATCCAACGACCTGCCGATGGTTGTTGATGCCCAAAGCATTACTGTTTTCGATGCTGCCGGGCAGGTCACCAAGGTCCACAGTCCCCGTCGCCTCGCTCCAGAAGATCGCATGCGAACCGGAATTTCCGTTATAAAAGGTGCTGCTACCCGCGGCCTCTCCGTGATCGTTGATGTCATAAAGGTGGCCGGGCTTACCGCTGATCAACCCCTCAATCGCGCGAAGGCCACTTTTACGATCCCAAATGTAACCGAGGACTTCGCCCGATGCGTCGGTGGCACCAATGACCTGCCCGGCGTCATTCATTACGTAGGGCCTACCTGATGTACTGCCGGGAAGCATGGGGATGACGGTTACACGACCATGGCGGTCCCAGATGACGGGGCGTTCACCCACGGCCGATTCATCCGGGTAAGGCCCACTGATACCTACCGCCTCGCCGCGATTGTTAATGTCGACTGCAACACTGCTGTCGTCTCCGGGCGCGGGTTCGAGGAATTGTAAACCTTTGCCCTGTTGCCAGATGGCTGCTCGAAGAAATGCGCCGTCCGGTTCTATAGGTTGAGTACTGAGGATCTGTCCGCGATCATTGAAAGCTGCGACCTTTACCGGGATTTCCAGTTCGTGCGCGAGCTCATCAATAAATTTATATCCATGTTTCTGGTCCCACAAAAATACTTTAACTCCGAGGTCCAGGTAACCCCACCCCAGCACTTGACCACGTCGGTTCAGGTCGACAGTTTGAATGTAATTCAATCCGCTATCAGCAACACTAAGCCCCGTGGCGCAATAGTGTGTAATTTCCGGAGGGGTGGGACGGTCGACTTCGTTCGCAACTGCGGAAGTCGTGATTAATAAACCAATCAGTGAAAATTCGATAAGGTGTCGCATAATTGTCTCCTTATTAAGAACGTGTTCGTGAAAGATCAGTTAGGAATACCAGCTCGCTTCCCGCTCATGCAGAGCTCTGCAAACCAATATTAATGAGATTGATGGTGAAATTGATTTAGAAATACTGCGGTGTAGCATTAAAACTACTAGAGAAAAATCACAGCGAAATTGATAGCTTAAAAGGATTTAAATAAATGCATTGAAAAGCGCCATCCGTGAGTTCGCAACAAATATTTTTGCGCCAATATTAATTAATACTGAATCCAATCAACATCGATTGCGATCCTATTTATCAATAGCACGGCCTCTAGCATCTGGCAATAAAGAAACGGCGCCAATTTTTATAACGCGAAGTCCTCCCTTATTATTAGAAATAATCGGCCCCGTTTATTTCAAAAATGTTAAATATAGATGCCATATTTTTTTCAGATCGCGGGTCAGTGTAAAGATTGAGGAAATTCAATGTTGTTCAACATTGTTGAATGATTGAATAAGTGTTTTATCTTTCTTGAGTTAAAACCACACCTTGTATGTCGTCATTCACATCAAATTACATTCGAGAAATTTGTCACTTAATGCTTCGTGATTGTTTGAATGGTTTGCTGAGAAGAGGAGGGCGGGATATATGAAGGTGTAGCGCGGAGGTGTAAATCAAGCTCGAATCCCGTATGTAGAAGCTTTTCTATTTGCGACGTTTTATTTGTATTAATCCAACACACCAAAACAATAAAAATAAGGGGGCTAGACATATTAGCAGGGGGAGGGCTCTGGTACTGAAAATGTTCCGTCCATAATGGTTGCTAAGGTGAAATGAGAAAATACGAGTGCTAAAAAACAGGGCAAAGAAACTTTTAAATATTTCATGATTAACTTCCATGTTGAGAATCTTCAAATGAACTCGAAATCTATTGAAATGAAATAAATCCCTTCGTCCCCTTAATTTACGTCCCCTTAATTTAATGTAACTTA
>CBHTVU010000301.1:0-4200 GCA_966096785.1 uncultured Gammaproteobacteria bacterium
CGGTTCATTTATTTTTAGAAAAGTTTAATCAACCGCGTACTCATTGAATATCAAAACGCCGAACCTAGTTCGGCGTTTTTGTATAAGAAATTTGGTAATAATTCGAATAACTTGGCAAGAATTTTTTTTAAATAAAAGTTGAATAGCTTATGCAACGCACACTACCAATCATCGCAGTCAATGGAATAATTGATGCGCAAGTGTCACCGCTGGATCGCGGTTTCACTTACGGTGACGGTGTATTTGAAACTTGTAGGATGGTTGATTCTAAAATTCCATTATGGCGTTTTCATCGTGAGCGCTTGTTAGACAGCTGCAAAAAGCTATCTATTCCCGTCGATATAAATGTCGTAGAGGCGCAATTAAAAAATTTGATATTAGATGTTGATCCAAAAGATAAAAATAAAGCTGTAGTTAAAATTATTGTTACACGCGGGCAGGGAGGTAGAGGTTACAGCATATCGAGTTCGGCTTCTCCTACCTTGGTGATAAGTATTTTTCCAGCAACCGCTTATCCTGATGTGTATTTTTCTGATGGCATAAAAGTTCGACTTTGCAGCCAACGCTTCGGATGCAATCCTGGCTTGGCCGGACTCAAACATTTGAATCGCCTCGAACAAATTCTTGCCAGGGCGGAGTGGCAAGATGAAAGTATTGTGGAAGGTATTTTACTGGACACTAATAGCAATGTAATTGAGGCTGTGTTTAGCAATATCTTTCTAGTTAAAAATGGCGAACTTTTCACACCGGATTTGTCAGAAGCTGGTGTGGCTGGCGTTATGCGGCGCGTGATTGTTGAGGTTATAGCTCCACTGGCGGCAGTAAATGTTGCTATTAGAAAATGCACTTTGAATGATTTAGTGAGCGCAGACGAAGTTTTTTTATGCAATAGTAATTATGGTATCTGGCCGGTCAAGACATTTATTGCTGAAAGAGAATATGTCTTTTCAGTGGGCTCTATTACAGACAGATTGCAAAGTTATTTGCAGCAATTTTTATCTAAATAATCACCAAAATTCAATTAACTAAATGTTTACATAAAATGGCAGCATCAAGCTTATTAATGATAGGGCGCAAATCGAAAGGGCGCTTCATTACCAGTTTCCTCACCTTGGTACTCCTGAGTGGTATTGGTTGCGCCTACCTATGGTTTAATTTCCAATCCTGGTTGTTATCACCTCTGTCGATCCCGCAAGAAGGTGTTCATTACGAATTGGAGTCGGGGAGATCACTGAGCCATTTATCGCAAGATCTGGCTGCACAAAAACTTTTAACACATCCCCGTTGGTTAAATTGGTATGCGCGTTTTTATCACAAGGAAAAAATTCATCCTGGTGAATACGAACTGGATTATGGTTTAACGCCCCTTAGTTTATTGGAGAAACTTAATAAGGGTGATGTGATTTTGCATCAGGTAACTTTGTTAGAAGGTTGGAATTTTCGTCAGGTTATGGCTGCCCTGGCCGAGCAACCTGAGTTAACTCATATGCTAGTAAATAAGACTGATGTCCAGCGCCTGGAAATTTTGAATTTGCCGATTTCACATCCAGAAGGTTGGTTTTTTCCGGACACTTACCGTTTCACCAAAGGCACCAGCGATGTTGAAATCCTCACGCAAGCCTATAACGCGATGCGCAAGATATTAACCGAATCATGGGAAGCGAAAGCTCCCAACTTACCTTATGCCTCGGATTATGAAGCGCTGATAATGGCGTCTATTGTCGAAAAGGAAACCGGAAGCCACAGTGAGCGAAATCAAATTGCAGGTGTTTTTATCCGCCGATTACAGCAGGGAATGAAATTACAAACTGACCCCACCGTAATCTATGGGATGGGTGAGGCATATGCTGGCAAGATTGGTCGCAACGATTTAAATCGTCCCACTAATTACAATACCTACGCCATTCAGGGTTTGCCGCCTACGCCTATCGCAATTCCTGGTAGAGCGTCGCTTCAAGCAGCATTACATCCTGATACGGGGAAATCCCTTTATTTCGTGGCTAAAGGCGATGGCACCAGTGTATTTTCTGAAACACTTGCCGAACACCAGCGTGCTGTTGCGCGTTACCAATTACAGCGCGGTGCAGATTATAGATCTGCACCTAAATAAATCTGCATCTAAATAGTAGAACCGCCGCCCATGACAATCATAGGGCGCTTACACTACAATGGCGCTAACTTTCGTTATTTCGCATATATTTTGGAATTTATAGCAGTATGACTGACCATTCTGTTTCAACTGATTCGAATACATCTCTGGAAAATAAAAAACCTTTGCATTTCCTGCAACAAATTATTCGCAAAGATTTAGAGCAGGGCGTTCACAGCAGCATAATTACCCGTTTCCCTCCGGAGCCTAATGGCTACCTTCATATCGGCCATGCGAAATCCATTTGTTTGAATTTTGGATTGGCAAAAGAATTCGGTGGCACCTGCAATTTACGTTTTGATGATACCAATCCAGAAAAAGAAGACGAAGAATATGTAGCATCTATTCAGGAGGATGTTGAGTGGTTAGGTTTTAAATGGAACGGTAAAGTTCGCTATACCTCAGATTATTTTGATCAATTGCACTCGTGGGCAATCCATTTGATTGAACAGGGTTTGGCCTTTGTGTGTGATTTGAATGCCGAACAAATGCGTGAATATCGCGGGAGCCTGATCGAGCCTGGAAAGAACAGCCCATTTCGCGACCGCTCTGTTGCAGAAAATCTTGTGCTCTTTGAAAAAATGCGCGGGGGTGAATTTGATGAAGGCGCATGCTCTTTACGGGCAAAAATTGACATGTCTTCGCCCAATATTAATTTGCGCGATCCCATTATCTACCGCATTAAAAAAGCTTCACATCATCAAACTGGTGACAAGTGGTGCATTTATCCATCTTACGATTTTGCTCACGGTCAAAGTGATGCTATTGAAGGAATTACGCATTCAATATGTACTTTGGAATTTGAAGATCACAAACCTCTCTATGAATGGTTTATTCAAAATCTGCCTGTGCCTGCCGTTCCGCGCCAATATGAATTTGCGCGATTGAATATTAATTATTCCGTTACCAGTAAGCGCAAATTAAAACAGCTGGTGGATGAAAAGCATGTTGACGGCTGGAATGACCCGCGCATGCCAACTATTTCCGGCATGCGTCGTCGCGGTTATACGCCGGCGGCTTTGCGCGATTTTTGTGATCGTATAGGTGTAACGCGCTCAGACGGCATTGTTGACGTTGGCGTACTTGAATTTTGTGTGCGTGATGATTTGGATAAAAATGCACCGCGCGCCATGTGTGTGCTGCGTCCATTAAAAGTAACTTTGACCAATTATCCCGCCGATAAAACTGAAACATTAAAGGTTCATAATCATCCCAATCGCGATGACCTTGGCGATCGCACAATTCCTTTTACCCAAACATTGTTTATAGAGCAAGAAGACTTCCGCGAAGACGCCAATAAAAAATATAAACGTTTGGTGTTGGGTAAGCGTGTGCGCCTGCGCGGAGCTTATGTGATTGAAGCTGATGAAGCTGTTAAAGATGGCGCGGGAAATATAATAGAAATTCGTGCGCGTGTAATCGAAGGCACCCTGGGTAAAGATCCTGAAGATGGTGTTAAACCAAAGGGTGTCATTCACTGGGTATCAGCGACACAAAATATTGATTGTGAAGTTAGAATATTCGAACGTCTGTTTACTGACGAAGCCCCCGATGCTGGCGGTAAAAATTTCCTGGATTCCATTAACCCCAATAATTTGGAAATACTATCGGGTTGTAAAGCAGAGTTGAGTTTAGCAAGTGCGCAATTAAAAGATCGCTTTCAATTCGAGCGTCAAGGTTATTTCTGCCTGGATAGCAAATATTCCAGTGCAGATAAAATTGTCTTTAACCGCACTATAGGATTAAAAGATAGTTTTGCCAAAATTGATGATCAAGAATAAATAATCGCAACTGATTTATCATCGCAAGACACGCCGTAAATACGTCCATGCAGGCTCGACGCCTTGGCCCTTACGCGATCCAGTCGCTTTAGGGCACTTCCCACATCCATGTGGGTCGTCCTGCTTCCGACGGTCTTGCGGTAATAAACCAGTCGCTTAACAAGTTAGCGTTAAGATTACGGATTTAAAGATGCTCCAGATATATAACACTCTCACTCGCCAGAAAGAAATTTTCAAACCCATTCACCCGGGAAAAATTTCAATGTATGT
>CBHTVU010000302.1:0-4165 GCA_966096785.1 uncultured Gammaproteobacteria bacterium
GCTCGCGATGAAAAAGGAAAAACCATCGGCGTAACGCACAAAGAAACCGGTGAAAATGTTGAGCTTGGCGGCGTTATAAAAATGTCCAAGTCAAAAAATAACGGAGTCGATCCTGAAACTGTTATCAATCAATACGGTGCGGATACGGTTCGTCTATTCACGATGTTTGCTGCACCGCCAGAGCAAAGTCTTGAATGGAATGATTCAGGTGTAGCTGGTGCGTCACGTTTCTTGCAACGTTTGTGGCGTGCAGTTGAAGGCCATATTAATGCGGGTACTCCTGGCAAACTTGATGTCGCAAACTTACCTCAAGCACAGAAAGATTTGCGCCGTAAAACTCACGAAACCATTCAAAAAGTCAGTGACGATTACGGGCGTCGCCAAACATTCAACACTGCTATCGCAGCGACCATGGAATTGTTGAATGAAGTAAGCAAATTATCTGACCGCGCAAATCCACAAGGTCTAGCTGTTGAACGCGAAGCATTGGAAGCAGCGATTTTATTACTCGCTCCAATCGTTCCGCATATTACACATTATTTGTGGAAAGCATTGGGCCACAAAGATATTCCACTGAACGCTTCCTGGCCAAAGCTCGACGAAAGCGCATTAGTGCGCTCAAGCGTAGAAGTTGTGGTGCAAGTAAATGGAAAAGTGCGTAGCAAACTGGACGCAGTAATTGACTCACCGAAAGAAGTATTGGAAAAAGCTGCGCTAGCACAAGAAAACGTACAGAAATTTTTAGAAGGCGTAACTGTGCGTAAAATTATTGTGATCCCCAATAAGCTTGTGAATATTGTCGCCAACTAATCCATGCGCTTCAGCGGCGCCAGTAATATAGATTGAGTTTATGAATAAAATAATCGCCAGTTGTTTGATAGCACTAACACTTTCTGCCTGCGGTTGGCATATTCGCGGCGCGATAGATCTACCGAAAGATCTATCGCAACTTTATATTTCAGCTGTGGATAGCAAAGGCGCGCTTATGACTGAGCTGCGGCAGTTATTGAAAACCAATCGCGTGTCTCTGGTCGATAATGAAAATGAAGCAAATTATTCACTGAATATTATCGAGGAAACCAAAGATCGTCGCAGCGCTGGCGTAGGCGGTGATGCACTGAGCAGCTCTTACGAGATTACGCTCAAAGCAATTTACGAAATACGGTTAAAAAATTCTACTGCTGTTACAAAAGGCACCGCGATAAGTGTACGCAGTTATAATTATCGTTCCACTTCGATAAACAGCGCAACGCAAGAGGAGATTTTATTGGATCAGGAAATGCGTCGTGAATTGGCGCAACAAATGCTGCGCCAGCTAAACGCGGTAGTAACCAATCCTCCTGTTGAAAAAAATAAATCTACAGGCAAGTCTGACAGTATCAACTCCAGCGAAGACAAAAATGGCAAAGCTGCGCCCTGAACAATTAAGCGCGGCGCTCGCTAAAGGTTTATCGCCCATTTATATTGTGACGGGCGAAGAACCTTTGTTAATTCAGGAGAGTTGCGATTTAATTCGTGCAGCGGCTCGAAAAGCCGGTTTTATAGAGCGCGATTTGTATCACACTGATACTCACTTTGATTGGAGTCAAGTGCTTGCTTCAGCAAACAGTATGTCACTTTTTGCGGACAAAAAAATTATTGAAGTGCGTATCCCCAGCGGCAAACCTGGCGATAAAGGTGGAAAAGTTTTACAAGAGTATGCGCAATCTCCCGCCTCTGATAATTTGCTGTTAGTTATTACCGAAAAAGTCGATAGCGCCACGCAAAAATCAAAATGGTTCAGTGCGCTTGAAGCGCAGGGAAACCACATTCAACATTGGCCTGTAACCGCCGAAAATCTATCACATTGGATTGGCGCGCGATTGAAGCATGCAGGCTTGCAAGCGGACAGCAATGCCATTGATTTGCTCGCATCACGCATCGAAGGCAACTTGCTCGCCGCGGTACAAGAAATTGAAAAATTAAAATTATTGGCTCCCTCTAAAGTCATCAGCATGGAATTGATGGCGAGTGTTGTTGCGGACAGCGCGCGTTATGACGTGTTTGGGTTATCAGACAAAGCCCTACATGGTGATGCTCGTGGCGCAGTAAAAACCTTACACGGATTAAAATCCGAAGGAACTGAGGCCATCGCCGTTTTATGGGCACTGACTCGCGACATCCGCAGCCTGGTGCAAATATCGCAGATGACAGGCCAGGGGAAAAATTTCGATTGGGCTGCAAAACAAGCGGGGGTCTGGGATAAGAAACAACCACTCTTTCGCGGCGCACTCAATAGAATTAAGCCATCACAACTACAGCAATTATTACGCAAAGCCAATGGCATTGATAAAGCGGTGAAAGGTATGCGTAACGCGGAACCTTGGGATGAGCTTTTAGATTTGGTGTTAAATTTAGCCGGCGTTCAAAGCCTTAACTCAGCAAATGAAAAATTAAATTTAAAAATATAATTCTTAGTATTCGCAAGATGGCAAAAAATAGCGGTTAATCTCCGTCATCAATCTTCCATTTTTTTACACATTCCGAGCAATATTATGAAATCATTGAACTTAATGGGGCTGTTGTGTTGCCTATTGTTGATCATCCCCGTGAGCTTTGCCCTCGACACCAAAATTTCCGGTACTACGCCAAGCGCTCGCACCATTGAATATTCATGGATGTCAGTAGATACCTGGAACAAAATGCATGCTGAAGACGTGGCCATAGCTAAAAGTGGCGGAGTTGATTTGTTATTTATGGGTGACTCTATAACTGCTGGATGGAATTGGGATATCTGGCAAAAGAATTTTTCACAATATCACTCCGCAAACTTCGGTATAGGTGGCGATCATACGGGCAATGTTTTGTGGAGGCTTGAGCACGGAGACAAAGGCAACTTAAAACCCAAAACTGTAGTTCTGCTAATTGGCGTAAATAATTTTGGACACCTTAACGAAACACCTCAACAAGTTTTTGAAGGTGTGAAATCTGTTGTCAAAACCTTGCGTAAAAATTACCCCAAAGCAAAAATTCTTGTGAATGGTGTCTTTCCTTTTGAGGAATCTGCCAACAGCCCCAAACGCACTCAGGTAAGGGAAGTTAATTCATTAATTGCCAAACTCAATGATGACAAACACATATTTGTAAAAGACTACGGCGCAATTTTTCTACAAACGGATGGCAATATCTCAAAGGAAATCATGGGTGATTTTTTACACCCTACCGAAAAAGGCTACCAACTGTGGGCGGACGCGATGCTTCCTGATATTCAACGCTTAATGAAGTGAGGATATCTGATGCATAAATTACCTATTATCAACATTATTTTCGCTTATCTATTTTTAAACGCAGGTTCGGCTTGTGCTAAAACTAACCCAGGGCCCTCACTAAATTCACTATCAGCAACAGATCCCCATATTGTTCACATGGGACGCATTGAAAAAAATACTGATGCCAGCGCTCAGTTTGGCTTTCCTGGCGTCAGTTTTTTCTTAACCTTTGAAGGAAAAAGTTTATCGCTGGAAGCATTGAGCACTAGTGGTCAAAATTATATTGAAGCGATTATAGATAAGAGCGAGCCTAAAGTTATCAAGCTGTCGGCAAACCTGCAAAACATAAATCTTATTCAAGATACAAAAACAAAATTACATCACGTAGAAATTATTCATCGGTCCGAAACCTGGCATGGCACAGTCACTTTTAAAAAATTTACTACAGATGGTAAATTCATTACCACACCGCCACTCCCCACTCGAAAAATAATATTTTTGGGGGATTCGGTGACTTGTGGTGAAGCAATTGATCGTGTCGATGGAACAAAAAAAGATACGCGTTGGTGGAACCCTCGTTTGTCCTATGGAATGCTCACAGCGAAAGCACTCAAGGCGCAAGTAAATCTGGTTTGCATGGGCGGTCATGGCCTGACCCGCAGCTGGAACGGAAAAACCGATGAACATAATCTACCGGATTTTTATCAATTCACTATCGCCAGCGATAAAGACCCTGTGATCTGGGACCATTCACAATACGATCCAGATTTAATTGTGAGCGCAATTGGAACCAACGATTTTAGTCCCGGGATTCCCGACCGCGAGAATTATGTAAGCACTTACGTAAAACTCTTACACACCTTACTCAACAATCATAAACACGCACAAATTCTATTGATCGAAGGCTCGATTTTAGA
>CBHTVU010000303.1:0-4149 GCA_966096785.1 uncultured Gammaproteobacteria bacterium
CTGAATTGCGCGACGCATTTGCCGTAGTAGTGAATGATGTGAGCAATCTAATAGCGTGAGCAATTTCCATTTATTGAATTAATGAATGAATCTTATTTTTTGCGGGTTAACAACTCACCATAAGTCCATTACTATTAGCCCGTCCCATTTTTCAATCACTTCATCATAAATCCACAACAGAAAGGAATTTTTATGTATAAACACATTTTGAAAACTCTTGGCACCTGTGTTGTTTTTTTAGCATTGCCTGCAATGGCACAGGTACCCGTTACCGCCAATCCCGACCACAAAGCGTTGCTTGCGAGTAAAGATCCAAAACTCGCGGCGAATAAAAAACTCGTTTACAATTTTTGGCGCGAAGTTTTTGAAGCAGGTCATACCGAGTTAGCACCAAAATATATGACCGAAAATTACATTCAACATAATCCTAATGTGCCTACGGGTCGCGCTGCTTTTATTACTTTTGTAAATAAATTCAAACAAACACAAAACATTGCAGATAAGGTAATTAAACCTCTCGTATCCATAACAGCAGAAGGTGATTTAGTAATTCTGACGTTCGTTAGCGAAGTTAAAGACCCTGACGACTCCACCAAAACCTACACCACCACGTGGTTCGATATGTTCCGTATAGAGAATGGGAAAGTCGCTGAGCATTGGGATAACATGTTGAAACTCTAGCCATGCAATTATCCGGTTCGGATGCGGCTCCCATGTGACGGGTGTTTTTATGAAAAGCATCGCGCAAAAGATTGGTGAGAAGGTATACTCCCGACTTCGCAAGATACTTTTATAAAATGTCCCCCGGTAAAGGAGCCAATTGCAATGTCGAAGTTCTGGAGTCAGGTGGTGCGCGAGCTGGAGCCCTATGTGCCCGGCGAGCAACCACAAATTGATGGTCTAATTAAATTAAATACCAATGAGAGCCCCTACTCGCCCTCACCAAAAGTAATTGATTTAATGACCCATGACGCCATCGACCGTTTGCGACTTTATCCTGACCCAAATTCCAAAAAGCTGAAAACCACAGTCGCACATTATTACAGTGTAACGACTGAGCAAGTGTTTGTTGGCAATGGAAGTGATGAAGTTCTGGCTCTGGCTTTTATGGCTTTTTTCCAGCAGCCTCAGCCTTTGCTATTTCCTGATATCAGCTACAGTTTTTATCCATCGTATTGCAAACTGTTTGGGATCGACTTTAATACGATTCCTTTGCGCGACGATTTCACGATCAATTTCGCGGATTATCCAACCGCGAATGGTGGCGTTATTTTCCCAAATCCAAATGCCCCCACAGCGATTGGAACTTCTTTGCAAAATATCGAAGCATTTTTGCAACATAATACCGAGTCAGTCGTCATTGTTGACGAAGCCTATGTGGATTTTGGTGGTGAAACAGCCATTAGCTTGGTGGATAAATATCCCAATCTGCTTGTTATACAAACACTTTCAAAATCGCGTTCACTTGCAGGATTGCGCGTTGGCATTTCAGTGGGTCATAAAGATTTGATTGATGCACTTGACCGGGTAAAAAATTCATTCAATTCTTATCCGATTGATCGACTAGCGGAAGTAGCCGCTGTGGTTGCCTTTGAAGATGATGCCTATTTTAATGAGTGCCGCAATAAAATTATTGCTACGCGCGAATGGACCACGAAAGAATTAGAAAACCTGGGTTTTAAGGTATTACCGTCTCAAGCGAATTTTTTATTTGCGCAACCTATGGGGAAAGATGCTGCAAGTGTGGCGCAATATCTTCGTGAACACAAAATTTTAGTGCGATATTTTAATAAACCGAGGATCAATCAATTCTTGCGTATCACCATAGGTACCCATGAGCAAATGCAAGCGATGATTGACGCATTAAAAAAGCTGTAAATTTTAAGAGCCCATAAAAAAACGCCTGATCAAGTCAGGCGTTTTTTTATCAGCGCGGACCAGGGCCGCCTTGAATCGTGAAATATTTATCCATTCCTGTCCACTGCAATAATTGCCATACATCTCTATTACAATGGCATAGCTTAATATCAGCGCGGCCAGAACCTTTTTGTTCTTTAAATAAAAGTAACATTCCTAAACCGGTCAGCGTCATGGTGGGAGCTTCGGTTAAATTAAACTCAAATTGACCCACATTACTGGTAGCAGTTTCCTCCAATAGCTTACGCCATTCGCGGCGTAAGTTTTGATCCAGCGTACCGCAGATATTAATTCTCAAACCGTGGCCACTGTTAATAGGTAACCAATCAATTGTTGCCGCATTGGCATCAGAAAAAGTACCTGGAATTGCGGCTTTTTTTAATATCCCCCCTGGTACTACGGGGATTTTTTTCGGGTGCTGTTTGTTCGCCGGTGAAGGTGAAGGCGAGTGGGCACGCGATACCTTGGGAAGAACAGTGGCAGGATCAGGATAATCATTGGTAACCAGATCATCCCATGTACTTGGTTGTTTTTGCGTGCTTAAAACGTCGTCAATCAGATGCCCACGATTTTTTTTCGCTTCGGCCTCTTCATCACCTGTTCTCGCGATACGCTCTTCCCCCAAAAAGGGAACCTTACGCCTCATTTGGCGCCTCCAAATTTCAAGATACTTGTTATTGGAAATATAAGTTGAGCGCTATTGTTAAGACATGAATAACAGCTAGCCATCCAAGTATAGATAAGTTTACAACCTACCATTCAAAATTAATTTTCCGCTCAAAATTCTTTTTGTTTCCTCCTGTGTAACCGAATAACACACTCTTTTTTTATTACAGACATCCTCATAGTTTTTGATTATGATGAAGAAAAGCTATATGCCTGTTAAAGCATATTTCGTTAGTTAATATTCTAAAAATTAATCTGAGGCTCAGGGAATATTTGAGCTTCAATCTGCTCGCAAGGTAGCTATACCAGTGACGGCTTTATGTACAAGTTAATAGGTACTAGTGAGTTTTTCGGTGTTCGGACATTACCTTAGTAGGCGGCTATGTATAATAAAAACAACGCTGTGGAATTGATTAAAAAATTCCAGCAACTTTTTACTAATTTAAACCATAAGGAAATCGCAGAGCGACTTGTCAAGCTCGTTGCGGCCAAAGCGATTGTTAGCCGTGCGGTTTTAGTCGTTGAGCGCGACAGTCATCTTTATGTAGAAGCAATTGCGTCGCAACAAGATTCAGACCTACTGGTGAGCGGAATTAGCACATCTCTTAATCACCTTAATGACTTACCTCATCACCACATCCATCAGATTTTTGATTCTGGCAAAGCTCAAGCTCTGGATGCCGATCAAATCCATGCGCTCGGCCTTGTGTACATAAAAAAAGGCTGCAACGCCTGTTACCTCCACCCTATTTTAGAGAACAGTAAAACGATCGCTGTGTTTTACATGGAGACTGAACAGGGCTTGATCAATTTAATAAAAGCCACCAACGAACTTGAATCTGTGTGGACATTTAGCTCTTTGCTCATACGCCAGGTAATTGATATGCGGCACCACGAGGAACAGGCTGAGCGTTTTCGTCTTGCAGAACAGGCCCTCTGGGCCAGTGAAACTTATCTCAATGCCATATTGCAGTTTTCCCCTACCTTAATTTCCGTAAAAGATTTGGACGGCAATGTGGTATTGGCCAGCGAGCATTTCAAACAAATGGCCAACATTGATGAAGATGGCTTTGTTGGAAAAAATGTGTTCGATGTTTACCCAAAAGATGTTGCCCAATCGATTTGCGACATAGACACTGCAGCAAAAACCAAACAGCAAACTTACGAAGTCGAACTCGATTTAATGCACAAAGATGGCAGCATGCACACCTATTTAATGGTGAAGTTTCCACTGCGCTCAAAAGAAAATCGCGTCTTCGGTGTTTGTACTATTGGTACAGATATTTCGGAGCGCAAACTCGCCGAAAATGCGCTGCGCGAACAACAATCACGCCTTAATTATATGGCATTCCATGATTCTCTAACGGGTCTGCCTAACCGCTCCTTATTTTATGATCGCATTTATCAAGGGCTCGCGCGTGCACGCCGCAGTAATTCGAAAGTTGCCTTGATGTTGCTTGATATTGATAGGTTTAAAAATATCAATGATAGTTTAGGTCATGATGCTGGTGATCTTATGCTCAAAGCAATTTCCATGCGTCTCACTGAAGGTGTGCGCGACATGGA
>CBHTVU010000304.1:0-4146 GCA_966096785.1 uncultured Gammaproteobacteria bacterium
TTTATTCTGTGGGGATAATGAAGGGAATGTAAAGTTGTCCTTGTTTATGATTCAGTGCTGCACGACAATTTTTTCTTTTTGTTCAATAAGATTTTCTGCTGGAGTTGGAAGACTTTTAGCATGAATATCGGTTGTGGGCTCAATAGCACCCTCAGTAACAATGGGGCTATGCTCGAGCGCAGGTCTGTTTTTTCCCATGCGCTCGTAATTAAGTGCAGAATCAATTTCGTCTTGCATGTCGGCGAGTGTGCGCATCATTTCCTCAGTGTGCAGTTGTCTGCGAACATCTTCCATGCCTACCTGGCGTTCGAGCTCCTCACGCGTTTCGCGCAGGCTGCGTTTGATACGCCCAACCCAAAGCCCTACCGTGCGTACAGTTTCTGGTAATCGCTCAGGGCCTATGACTATCAAGCCGACTATAGCGCACACAATAATTTCTGAAAAACCAATATCAAACATTCGTATTCTCGATATTCTTTATTTCGTCTTACGCTCTGAGTTAGTTTGCGCGATTAGCGGATGATTTTTCGTTTTCGTTAGTCCTTATCAATTGTGCTTGATCACTATTGAGCTGATAGGGATGTTTATCATCGCTCTGATTTTTTTCAGCTTCTGTCGGTGCCACAGCATTTTTAAATCCTTTAATGGCATTGCCCAAGTCGCCGCCAAGATTGCGCAAACGTTTGCCGCCAAACAGCAACAATACAACCGCCAATATAATGAGCAATTGCAAAGGGCTGCCAAAATTACCAGCGGCGCTAGTTAAACCGGAAGTTGTCATTAAATATATCCTCAATATTAATCAAATGCTGAACGCTAAATAGATGCGAGTATAAAAATTAGTTAATGCAATCGCTATACCAGTGAAAAATCCGCTCACAGGGTACGATATGTGGAAATAATGCCACACACATGGACTCAGTTGTTGAAAATGTAACATTTAAATAATTTTTCGGGAATTGAAAAATCAACATTGATAGGTGGGAAATTGATAGGTGGGAAATTGTTTGGGTCTTTATATAAAAACCCAAACAATTTTTTGCAGCTTTAGTAATGGCTGGTGAACGATAAGCCTATCCAACGAGGGTATGGGTAGGGTTCATAAGTAGTCCACGCCTCTTCGTGTGGGCGCTTATCAAATATATTTTTCAAAATAAAGCTAACATCAAACTTATTATCGAGCGTACTTAACCCTATTGATCCATCCGTTAGTGTATAACCGGGCACCAGGCTGTAGCTGGACAAGGTATCGCTTGTTAAATATTTGCTGGTGTAAGCCGCATTGGCGCTGGTATGAAACTCGAAGTTATTGAAGACCGCATGGCGATACTCGACACCTAGGTTAAAGGTGTACTTGGCCGCACCAGGTAAAGCTTTTCCGCTTTGATCTACAAATGGATCTTTTAGATAGGCGAGTTCGTCCGGTTTGGGTGAGTTTTTAAAATCTTCGTAGTGCGCATCGTTATAGGCGCCGCTAAAGCGGAAGGTAAAATTTTCAATACCTGTATAGGTTCCATCAAACTCCAAACCTTTTACTTTTACTTTTTTAACGTTGCCTTGTGTGCTGGTGTAAGCAACAGCCCCGTTTTTAGCCTTTTCCAAAGCATCGCCTGTTAAGGTGGGGTCAATTGCAGCGAGGTTAACGCCAGTGGTAAATTCATCGACAACTCGAATTGCTTGCTGATAATCGTCTATATCCATAACAAAAATATCGGCATTCAATGTCAAGGTATTATCAAATGCAAACGATTTAATGCCGAGCTCAAACGCGTCAGTTGTTTCCGGTTTAACACCTGTGGGCACACCATTAATGTTGAAACCAGTACCGGGTTTTTCACCGTGCTGCCACGACAAATAACCAGTTAATTGTTCGCTAAATTTGTAGCGCTGACTTACGTTCGCCGTATAGAGAGTGTCTTCGTAAGTATCTTTAACCTTGTTAAACAGCTGACCAATTTGCGCTGCACGAATGGCTTTAGCGGCAGCAATTTGTGCTTTCTGATCAGTTGTTAAGGTGTTGTAGGCAGCGCCAGCGCTATTAGTAATGACTGCACCGTAGTAGCGATTTGCGACCGAGTCAGCGAGACTAAGTTGTTCAGCCGAATTACTGTTACCAAGAGTGCCGTTGGAACTTGAAGCAAAGCCACCTAATTGAATACCGCGCACAGCAACAGGATTAAGTGCGCCACCCACGCCGTTAGCATTTAAAATAATTTGATCAACCGTTTCTCGGTCTTCAGTTCCTACACGTAATCCCGCGGTCAAGGTTGCTTCTTCAGTCCAGTGCCAATCACCTTGCCCGTAGATCGCATTACTTTGCGTTTCTACCCAGGTATCACCACGTTTTAAAGCGTCATCAAGCGTATCTTTAAGCAGCGCTAAACCCGCGCCACGGTTTGCGCCAGCATTGCGATCAAGCGTGTTGTATTGGCTAGTGTTAGCAAACCACGCACCTGCGTCAGATCCCCAACCGGTTTTAGAAACAATATCGTTATCGGTTTTAAACGCGATAACACCCGCTTGATAATCAAATACGCCACCGGATTTGGAGGTGATTTTAAATTCCTGACTGTATTGGTTGTAATAAACACCGCCACCGCCATCGCGACTGATATCAAAAGGTGTGCCTTCATCGTTGTGCGCATCAAAACTAAAATAACGCTGGGCAGTAACTGACGAAAGTTTGAAATCGTCAAAATTATAAATCAGTTCGAGCGATGCGCCTTTATTAGAAACTGTTTGACCCTGGTTTTGGTTGAAATTAACCGCAGCTCTTTCTTCATTGTTGTAATTACCATAATAAGTGTAATTACGCCCAACAAACCAGCCGCGAGCTGGGGTGGTAATGTTGTGGTTTTTATCCTCAATTCCGTAAAGTTTTGCTCTGGCCGTTGTGCCACTCGGGTCGGTCAATGTGTGATCGACGTCGTCATATGTTAGCGGTTGATCGTGACGAAAACTTAAACCGTTTTGCAATTGTGGCGCGTGGGGTTCGAGATCTGCACTTAAGCGCGCGCTAAAATTTTCTGTTGGAGTTAATAAAAATTGTACGCGGCCGCTCAAACGATTTTTATTGTACATGGTGTAGTTTGGGTCGTATTCGCTGCGATAATAGCCAGCCCCTTTATTGACAACCACTGCACCGCGCCACGCCAATAAATCATCGACAATTGCGCCGCCTGTAGCAGCTTTTACAATTACAGTATCGCGTTGGCCATAAGTAATTGAAAAATCCGAGCTCGGTGTGAAAGAGGGACGTTTGGTTGTCACATAAACTGCACCTGAGCTTCCACCCTTACCACCTGTTGTGCCTTGTGGGCCGCGATAGCTTTCTACTGTTTCAATATCATAAAAATCGAAATTGCCGAGTGATGTTAAACCAAAACTCACACCGTCCTGAACAACTAGCACGCTGGGATCTTGTGTTTCCGCAAACGCACGTTTTCCCACACCGCGAATTGATAAAGAAGCACCGCGTGTGTTGGATTGGTTAAAGGTTACGTTAGCGAGGCGTTTTGAAATAGCGTTGTAATCTTGTGCAAGCTCACGTTCAAGTGCCTTTCCGGTTACTACTGAAACAGAAACTGGTTCGTCATGTTTTTCGTCGATGGTTTTGATTTTTTTTGCGCGAACATTTACTTGTCCAAGTTTTTGTACGGGCTTATTAGCAGCACCACTTGTGGTAGTGCTGGAGTCAGTTTTGTTTGCATCTTTGGCTGTCGTGTTGGGTTTGTTTTCTACAGCTGCATCGGCAGCAAATGTTAGCATAGGTGTAAGCGATATCAATCCGGTCAAGACTGTTGCAAGTATTGTGTGATTAAATTTTGGGTGATCGCCAAAATTTTTCGATCGATAATCGGGTTTAATAATGTGTGGCAATTTTCGGCTCATGAGATTTTTCCATCTGGTTAGATTTGAAATCTTGCTAGAGCAACATGTATGCCAGTGAAAATTTTTCACAAACTGTTAAATTTATAACTTGGAATTGTTAAAAAACAAAAAGAAAATGAATTGTTTTAAACAATTTTAATTTTAAATTAATTAAGCAAAAAAGTTTTTATATAAGCTTATTATGAAAAAATAACAATATGAGTGAAATGCAGCAGTCAATTATTTATTAGTTGATGCAAAGGATAAAATAGTGCT
>CBHTVU010000305.1:0-4129 GCA_966096785.1 uncultured Gammaproteobacteria bacterium
TTTACACCGAATACTACGGTTGCATCAACATCAGTACCTGGAGCAGAAATGATTACTTTCTTTGCTCCAGCAGCCAAGTGCAAGCCAGCTTTTTCTTTGCTGGTGAATATGCCGGTACACTCATATACAACGTCAACTTTTAATTCGCCCCATGGCAATTTTGCAGGATCGCGCTCAGCGGTAATGCGGATTGCATCGCCGTTAACGTACATGAAATCACCTTCGTATTTTACGGTGCCATTAAATTGACCGTGCACGGAATCATACTTGGTCAGATGAGCATTCAAATGAGCATCACCGAGGTCGTTAATTCCAACGATTTGAATTTTTTCGCGCTTGCCTGATTCATATAAAGCACGCAGTACGTTGCGACCGATACGACCATAACCATTAATTGCCACTCTGATAGTCATTTGTTACTCCTAAGTCAATTGTGGTACCCATCGCAGGGTATTCATCTTTAAAAATTTTTTTGACCCCACCCCGCCCCTTCACAGGGGCGGAGTAAAAACTCCTCCCCCTGAAAAGGGGGAGGCTGGGAAGGGGTGCAGTTAATTAACGTGGCAAACTCGCCGCTTCGCGAGCAAGTCGTTCGATCTCATCCCAACGGCCCGCTTTCATTAATTCTTTAGGAGCCATCCAGGTTCCACCAACACAAGCTACGTTCGGCAGAGCGAGGTAGCTTGGTGCCTTGGCTAAATCAATCCCGCCGGTTGGGCAGAAGGTAATTTGCGGCAATGGCCCGCCAATAGATTTCAACATAGGCACACCGCCAGCAGCTTCCGCCGGGAAAAACTTCTGATGAGTGAAACCTTGGGTGTACAAATGCATAGCTTCGGTAGGAGTTGCTACTCCTGCCAATAAAGGAACCGGACTACCCTTCGCAGCTTCAATCAATGCGGGAGTTGTGCCCGGGCTGACTAAAAAGGTTGATCCCGCTTTTATTGCCGCTTCCAGATCTTTCGGCGTAATAATAGTACCTGCGCCAATGACTGCATCGGCAGGCAAAGCCTCAACCATTGCGGTAATTGCATCCAACGCACAGGGAGTACGCAGGGTGATTTCCAATACTTTCAAGCCGCCAGAGTAAAGCGCTTTAGCCAGAGGTACGGCGTCTTCAATGCGCTCAACAACCATCACCGGAACAACCGGCGCCACTTTCAAAATTTGATCTATGGATAAAGCCACTGCGTTTTCCTCATTGGGATAAATACTTACTTTCAATTCTGGCTGACACTTATCACGAAATTCATTCGTCATACCCGCAGGTATCCAGTGCCCTTTCTTTTGAAAGTCGCTGGACCCTCTTCGAGGATGACGACTCCCTGATTAAATAATTTTAAGGCGCCCAGTAGACTACAACTGGTACGCTGTCTTGCTGTAGCACTGCACGAATCGGCATCTCGGCTACATCTGTACCCGCTTGTGCTTTACGCAATACGTCCAGTTTTTCTTGACCGGTAATCAGAAGCACCAATGTTTTGGAACGCAGCAATCCCGCAAGCGACAAGGTCATGCGTTCGGTGATAGCTCCGGTTACTTCGCTTTGATGCGCAATTATAGCTGCGCAAAGTTCAGTTGATTCTGGATTAAGTGCTGCATCAAGACCATTCGCATGAGGGAATAAGGATGCTGTGTGGCCATCGTTGCCCATACCAAGAATAGTAATATCAAAAGGTTGTGCGAGTTGCTGATAGGCGGCCTCGCAATCAGCCAAGCCTTCTTGCGCCGTTTCGGCGGTATTTTTCATACCGATCAAATTGGCGACTGCTGCTCTGTTTTGAATAAGATGCTTTACCGTAAAAGCTTCATTGCTTTTATCGTGGTTAAAATCAACCCAACGCTCATCAACAAGCGCGATGTAAACCGATTCCCAATCCAGATCTACATTGCTCAAACTTTTGTAAAGCGGCTCCGGTGTACTGCCGCCGGACACCATAAATGTTGCTTCACCACGCTCTTCAATTGCTTGATTGAGTGCATCAACACACTCAGCCTCTAGCGCCGTCACCATGTCTTGACGATTTTCAAAAAAACGCTCAGTCACCATTAGTAGCTTTCCTCAGCACCGATCTCATCGATATTGAACCAACTACGACCATCAGAACCTACCAATTGCGCAGAGGCAATCGGCCCCCAGCTTCCCGCCATATAACCGTGCGGTTTATTTTCCGGTCTTTGCCATGCTTCGATAATTGGATCAATCCACGCCCAAGCTGCATCTACTTCAGCGCGATGAATAAATAAACTTGGGTTGTTAGCTGCGGCATCCAACATTAAACGCTTATAGGCATCGCTAAAATAATCTTTGTAAGCGTCGGCCAAATTAAGATTCAGCACAACTGGCGACAATTTCATTTCCTGTTTACCCAAATCTTTTGAAGTCACTATGATCTTTATAGATTCTTCAGGTTGCAGGCGAATGACTAAACGGTTAGGTGTGGTGATTCCCGCGGCCTCAGGAAATACTTTGTGCGCAACGTCTTTATATTGAATAACAATTTCCGCAAAGCGCTGCTTCATACGCTTTCCAGTGCGCAAATAGAAAGGCACGTTTGCCCAACGAGAATTGTCGATGTGCGCGCGAATAGCCACAAAGGTTTCTGTGTTGCTAGGTGCACCTAATTCATCGAGATACCCTGGAACAGTAACACCATCCATTTGACCGGAAACGTACTGACCACGCACAGCGTTGAAGCGAACAGTATTGCCAGTCAGCGGGCGTAAACTTTCCAGCACTTTTAATTTTTCTGCACGAATACGTTCGGCAGTCATTTTATTTGGCGACTCCATGGCCACCAAACATAGCAATTGTAAAATGTGGTTTTGAACCATGTCGCGCAATGCACCGGCACCATCATAGAAACCAGCGCGACCTTCCAAGCCTACAGTTTCAGAGATGGTAATTTGCACATTATCAATGGTGCGAGCATCCCACAGATTTTCAAAAATACCGTTGGCAAAACGCAATGCCAATAAGTTTTGTACAGCTTCTTTTCCGAGATAGTGATCAATACGGAAGATAGAATGTTCATCGAAATATTCAGCAATGCTGCTGTTAATTTCTTCAGCGGTTTTTGCGTCATAGCCCAACGGCTTCTCCACCACAACACGCGATGTTTTGGTAATCAAACCGCTTTCGTGTAAATGCTTACAGGCTGCACTGAATACTGATGGAGGTGTTGATAAATAAAATACACGTTGACGGTTGTCACCACTATTAAGAAGTTCAGAGAGCGCTTTCCATTTTTCATCAAGCGTAGAAATGTCTACCGCCATGGGAAATAAAATGGTAGCAAAACTATCCCAGGCGTCATCTTTGAATTCATTTTTATTCAAATGCTTTTGGGCGGCCTCACGTACTTTATTTTTATACTCTTCTACTGCCTGTGCGTTTCTGACAGTTGGAATTATACGTGTACCTTCAGGTAGCTCCCCATTGCGATGAGCGCGAAACAAACCCGGGATTAGTTTGCGCAATGCCAGATCACCAGCACCACCAAAAAGAACAAAATCAAAGGCTTCAAGCATGTGGATTATCCTGTAGAGACTTTCTCAATCAGACGCGTTCTAAATATGTCAGTAGCTGATGCTACGCAGAGTTATAACTATTCTGGTTGTCATCCTCGCCAAGCGGAGAAGACGACTTCCTTTAAAATTTGAGGCAACCAAATTACCAGCTAAATACTGTAGCACCCTCTTCCGCCAAGCCAACGGCGGAACGCAAAGGAGCAAAAAGCTCGCGACCCATGCCTTGGTGGCTTGTGGATAGATCCGCTGTCGCGTGTTGGCGACTGTTGAGTTCTTCATCACTGATGAGTAACTGTAATGTTCCTGCTTCTGCATCCAGCTCAATCATATCGCCAGTTTGGATCAAGCCTATGGGGCCATTGTCCAAAGCTTCAGGTGATATATGAATCGCAGCTGGAATTTTACCAGAGGCACCAGACATGCGACCATCAGTGACCAGAGCGACTTTAAACCCACGATCCTGTAATACACCCAGAGGTGGAGTGAGCTTGTGCAACTCCGGCATACCGCAGGCTTTCGGCCCCTGGAAGCGTACTACTGCCACAAAATCTTTTTCCAGTTCACCGCGTTTAAAAGCAGCCTGCATTTCTTCCTGAGC
>CBHTVU010000306.1:0-4112 GCA_966096785.1 uncultured Gammaproteobacteria bacterium
GGGCTGTCACTGGCTTCGCTATTTTGACCTGTGCTTTTACAGATTCTGTCGGTGCTAATTTTTTCGTTACGGGAGAAGTTTTTACTCTTTCTTCTGTAGTTGCGACTTTCGTTCCTGTATCAGGCGATATATTTTCACGACTATCGATTTTAGAGGTCATCGCAGCTTTTTTTTGCTCTGCTTTTGGTTTAGCACTTACAGTAGTTTTAGCTGGTTCAACCTTGGCTTGAGGTTTTACCGGCGTAGTGGCTGTGTCATCAGAAGATGTAGCAACGGCTTTTGTTGCCGTCGCTTTTTTTAAAGTAGCTTTTGGTGCAGCTGGCTTTTTCACAGCTGCTGCATTTGCCGCACCGCTCTTGACGGCAGTTACGGGAGGCGCTTTTTTTGTCACCGCTTTTTTATCGGTTGCGGATTGTGCAGGTGTTGCCGGGACGTCCGTGGTGGATTTATCGTCGGTCATAATATGGGGCCATGCAGTTGGACTAGTCCGATTTGTTAGAGGTCAGTCGTTTTTATCTTTTTAATTTGGTCTTTGTTTGCATGAGCTGCGAAGCAAAGTGTAGCCATTAGCCAGAAGTCGTTAACTTTAAACCAATCACGCCAGCGAGTATTAACGTGATACTAAACAATCGCCAGAAATTTACTGGCTCGCCCAGAATGATAATTCCCAATAGCGTGGTTCCTACTACGCCAATCCCCATCCAGATGGCGTAAACCGTGCTTACCGGCAGGGTTTTCATCGCAACACCGAGCAACGCAAGGCTAATCGCCATCGCAAGTACAGTAACGGTGCTTGGCCACAATCGTGAAAAGCCATCGGTATATTTAAGGCCCACAGCCCAAACGACTTCCAGCAACCCGGCAATTAACAGCAAAATCCAGCTCATAAGGACACCTTTATTGTAAGGGTCGTCCCTCGTCTGAATGAAAAATACGGTCGTCCGTATTTTCTGATCTTAACTATTTTTACTAATTTTGGGTTTTACTAATTTCGAGTTTTATCGATTTCTGGAAAGTCCGGTAAAAATACTTCGCTGACTAAAAGCGGCTTGTCGTGGAGCCAGAAAATGGAACGGCGGCCCCAAACTGCAGCGTCGTTCAGCAGTTCATCTGGAACATAAGCATGATGTCGACTAATGAAACTCAGGGCAATGGGGCTGCGTTTCAAGTGTGGTTGACTAAACAAAAATGCGCCTAGTGGTCGGTTACGCTGTTTGCGCAAATGCCTTATGGGCCCTGTCAGGCTTGAGAGCGGCAACACGCTGCGGGCGAATACCCAAGGTTGTTCCTCGCCTCGAAGGATGACCTCACGTATTAAACAAAGTGATCCAAAATCAATTCCTAGCGCTAAAGCTTCACTTTTGCTGGCGCGTAGATGCACTTGTTGTAATACTTGCACCCGAAACTTGCCGTGGCTGAGCTTAATCAGTTTTGCGGTGAGGGAACCAGCATCCAGCAACCAGGTCCGTAAACTTGGGCTAGGATGTATGTGCGACGGAAACTGCGTAGACCAGCGCGGTTCGCGCCGTGGGAGTGAAATCGTTGGCAAGGTAAAAAAACCCTAGGCTAAAGTCGTCAGAAGCTGGCATTCTAGCAGCTCAAATTTACTGGCGGCATTAAAAAAGCCCTTCCCAATCAAAACAACAAACCAGATTTAATGACTATACCGAAGGAAAACCATCTATGAATAAAGCAGATTTAGTGACCGCTGTTGCAGCACAAGCTGATTTGACCAAAGAAAAAGCCGATGCTGCTGTATCTGCCATTGTTGAGCAAATCACTAATGCTTTGAGCCGCGACGAGAGCGTCACCTTGATCGGCTTCGGCACCTTCAGCCAAAGCCACCGCGCAGCCCGCACCGGCCGCAATCCACAAACCGGCGCAACTATTGAAATCAAAGCGTCTAACAGCGTTAACTTCAAAGCTGGCAAAGCCTTGAAGGATTCTGTAAATAGCTAAGTCCATCGGCTATAAATAATCAGAAAGCGCCTTTGGGCGCTTTTTTTTACCTAAAATTTAAGGTGTGCGGTAAGAAGGAATCTTTGATAAGGCCCAATTTTCATTTTGAGTTAAGGTTTTATGAGGCAATATCCTGAAGGTCTTGCCTTGCTGCGGATCTTTTATGGGCATAAAATGAGCGGTAGTTCTACAAAATAATAAAAACAGTTCGTGATTTTCCTTGTCTACGACGGAGCACGACCATACAACTAATAAATAGCTGTTAGCATTGGCGGCTAAAAAAAATTTATTGAAGCAGGGTATTTTTGATGAAGATTAAACACCTTTTAATAGGGTTCATTGCCAGCGTTCTGGCTACAGGCGCCTTAGCTGCTAATCGTCCGGCCGGTTTCATTACCATCTGTAAAGAAGGCCAAACGTGTAGTGTTGCCGGCACTACAACAGTTGCTTTTGGGCGCGCAGATCAATTTATTTACAGAACCCTGACTGGTAGTTTTTCTTGTAGCCAAACGACTTTTGTTGGCCGTGTGGATGGCGGTAAAAACGAATGTTCAATTAGACCTGTCAGCTCATCATCCAAGTCTACTACCGCGACAAGCATCCCCAGCTCCGTTAAACCGCAAAGCTCGTCAAGTTCAAGTGTAAGTACTCCAGGTTCTTGCAAAGCAGGTTCAATTATTAGCGGCAAGGTTGATTGCGGTTCTGTATCTATAGGCACCAGTTGCTCTGAACAAAATGAAAAACAAGCTCCGGTTCTTACGCTTGAGGAAGGTGCTTATATTAAGAATCTTACAATTAAAGCTGGCGGTGGTGCTGACGGCATCCATTGTAAAGGCAACTGCACCTTGGAAAATGTAGTTTGGGAAGATGTTTGTGAAGATGCTGCAACCATGTTGGGTGGCCCAGGTACTGTTATGCGTGTAATTGGAGGGTCAGCCAAAAACGCGGAAGACAAAGTATTTCAGCATAATGGCGTAGGTAGCACCATCTACGTAGAAGGCTTTAACACTTACGGCACTATCGGCCGCTTATGGGCATCCTGCGGAAATTGTGAAGGTAATGCTGGCCCCCGTAAGTTTATCGCCAATGGGGTCAATATTAATGGACCAGTGGCTAAACCTGATGGTAGCGCTTCCTACGTGTTGCGTTTGAACAGTAACTATGGTGATAAGGCAACCGTGCGTAACCTGAAGATTAAGGGCTACAAATCCGGTGCCCCCAAGGTTTGTGTACAGGCAACAGGAATTACCAAAGCTGAAGAGGCTGCGGGAGCTAAGCAAACCAATCAGGGTGAGTTTTGGAATACCTCTTACTGCGATATCAGTAAGTCAGACGTTACTTCTTTTTAATCCCACCGCAAAAAAAGCCCTGTTGAATAGTTTCAGCAGGGCTTCAGAAAGTCTACATCTTCGCGTTAAAACCAAGCTCGTACCGCATCTGGCAAAGCCACAGATTTTCCAGTCGATTTATCCACCCATACAATCTTCGAGTAACCTTCGCTGCAAGGATTTACCGGATCTGAGCTGGTGTAAACCTTATAGGTTGCCATAAAACTTGACCGTCCTGGTTCGGAGATATAAACGTCAATTTTCAGCGTATCGGGGTGGAACACCGGGCGGAAAAAAGTACAGCCTATAGTGACCACTACTGGATAATTTTCGCCTCCAATGGGCACACCTTTTTCCAACATCCATTGGAAGCGCGTCTCCTCGAAGTAACGAAAATAAAGCGTGTTATTCACATGTCCGAAGGCGTCCATATCGCCCCAGCGGACAGGAATTTCGCAGCTGTAAAAGGGTTCATTGGCCATATTTGCTCCGGATATGAGCAGGTTCATCAAAACTCAAAAATAGCACCCTTGGGCAGCCGGTTTTCTTAGCTTGAGGGCACCAGAAGGAGATGGTCATGGCGGCTTCGCAGCCAAGTTCAATAATTTCGGGGTCTTTGTTTTTAGCTATATCGCAGCTGCTGCCGATGGCTTTGTCGAGGGATTCGCCCTGGAAAGTACCTTTGGTGCTGATTTCTTTAAGCAGCTGATACGATTTTTCCGGCGTTAGTCCGCTCCAGGGACGCATTTTCACCTCTCGCCCATTTATAGGTACGGTGACTTCTAACTGTGGGGGTGAGCAATCCCACTCTCCATCAACCAAATC
>CBHTVU010000307.1:0-4096 GCA_966096785.1 uncultured Gammaproteobacteria bacterium
TATCGTTAAGCACTCGTTTAAACCGTAAAACAAAAGACAGATAGACATGTTTACATGTGCCTCTTACGGCAACCCTATCTATATCCGGATGCGAATAAAAATAACGGATGCCTTGGCACGCCTGACCAAAATTAAGAGCTGAATGTTTGATGTACTCTTCGAGAAAAATTAACATAAATGAATACCAGGGAATATAAACCAGCAAAAGCAACCGAAGCTTTTGCAACCGCGGCTGCAAACTTTTGTGAGTGGATTACATTTGTGTACTTCATAATTTTCTCCTTAATAGACTTGTGTGAAAAAAAGTTTTCTATTGCAATACACCACTATGAAAGCGAAATTCTGTATCAGCACTTTCAATCAGGTTTTTCTCAAGAGCTAAAAAAACGTTTACACGCTCGCTAATATCACCGCCACCCGCTACTTTTTTGGCGAGGTGTAGATAATCTTCATAATGTCGAGATTCAGATTTCAATAAGGATAAATAAAACGTTTTAAGTTCATCATCCAAATACGGAGCCAGCTTGGCAAAGCGCTCACAGGAGCGTGCTTCAATGATCGCCCCAACAATTAATGTATCCACAAAACGTGCAGGCTCGTGAGTGCGCACAGGCTTACGCAACTCACCTGCATACCGACAGGGTGTGATTTGCTCATAGGCGATACCGCGCTTCTGCATGATTTGCATAACTTGTTCGTAATGACGCAACTCTTCCCGTGCGAGACGAGACATCTTGTGCATCATTTCAAAATCACCCACGTAGCGATACATTAAATTCACCGCCGTGGATGCTGCCTTCTTTTCGCAGTTAGCATGATCTAATAATAGGAGCGCTTGATTATCAGGACGCTTTGCTACTTCTACCCAAGTATCAGGAGTCTCGCAATGTAAAAATTGTTGGATTCTAGTCAAGCCTGTGACTACAGACGCTGGCAAATATTCTGCAAGTCCGAGTGATGAAGGAGCAACTGAAATGGTAGAAAGTGAACTCATAAATAAATATTAATCAGTAAAATGTGGGACAACATAGCGCTCATAATAAGCGCATGATAATGCGTAAAAATCTCTGTCGATATTATCGCGAATCTCGGTCAGAGGTGTTCCCCGCCACTTAGGTTGCAATTGCAAACCATAAGCCTTTAAATCGGTAATTTGACTTGCACCTGAACGCAACAAATCAAACACCCAGCAGTAGGGATTCTGTTCTTCTTTAAACTGAATTTGTTGATGCTTAATTTGTTGCAACAGAATATGTTGATCAATAATTTCAACCATATTTTCTACAACTTGCGCCAAATAACTCTCGAGGCGCTGGGCAATAATCAATCGCTGCTCGTGCGTGTAAGCATTCCAATCAATGACTTCGTGGGCAAAGCGTTTGCAACCTCTGCAAACGCTATCACCTATACCTGTGGAGCAGATACCAACACACGGCGTTCTAACGGGTTTATATAAAAGCATAAAATTAAAAAAATTAGTAAGGAGTACCTGTTACATCTAACTTCAATTTCCAAATCGCACCAGCGCCCGTAAGGAAAAGTGTTTTACCATCGTCCCCTCCAAAAGCCGCATTGGTGATATTGGCATCAACTTTGATAGTGGCGATTTGTTTTCCTTCCGGAGTAACAACACGCACCTGACGCGCAGAATGTTCAGTCACATAAATATTTCCGTGGCAATCAATTGCCATTCCATCGGGAATCGTTAAGCCGGTCAGAAGATCTTTACCTTCTTGAGGAACGCCATCGACAATGGGGTAAGCGCGCAAAATACCCTCATTATCGCCACCCTCCACGTACAAGGTTTTTTCATCGAGTGATAAAGCCACACCATTAGGATTGTTAATGGTGTCATCAATTACCGTAATTTTTCCATCCGTCGCTAGACGATACACACGCGTTTTTTCCTGACCACCCGGTGCAGCTGCAGTTTGATATGCTGGGTCAGTAAAATAAATAGTTCCATCTTTTGCGATCACTAAATCGTTCGGCGAATTAAAAACATTATCTTCGAATTTATCGATAACCGTCGTGCGTTCACCAGCCAAAGTAAAACGCGAAAGGCTTTTGTATTTGTGTGTACCCGCTACTAAATTACCTTGCGCATCTACAGCAAGGCCATTGCTGCCGCTATCATCAATGATCGTAGTCATTACTCCATTGGCATCCAGTTTTTGAATGCGTGATGGAAAAACACCAGAGATAATAAAATCAGAAAAATAAAGCGCGTCTTTTATCCACACCGGGCCTTCATAAAGGCTAGCTTCTGTGCGCGTCGAGTTAGCACCGGGGATACGTTCAGCGATCAGTTCACCCTTAGGCGCGACTCCACACGACGATGAGACTTGCACTGGCGAACTTGAGACAGCCTCAACAGTAGTAGATTGAGATTTCTTTTGCTCACACGCTGTTAAACCTAATATCGCACAACCAGACGCTAAAAAAATGAGCGAACTCTTCAATAATTTCATAGAGGTATCTACCTTTTAATTTTCATGATGGGGTTCATGATGAGATTGAAGTTTTGTGCAATCGAATGCCGTGCATAAACACAACTGAATCGAGCAGTAATTAGTTTTAGCGATTGATTTAAGGCGGCAAACATACCACATGGGGACGCTAAAGTCCGAATCAAAACCTGAACAAAAAATTTGGATATTGCCGGATTGAAAACTTCAACGCTTTGAATTGCTTGGATTTTGTGCAGCCGTACAATAACCTGTTATTTGTGTCTGGTCGTCGCCATGGTGATGGCAATCGAGTTAACACGCGCCTGTGCATCATGTATACTTCGCACCCGATTTACCGCTCTCGCCAGAGCTGTTAATTACATCCCTACAGTCCCTGCATTCATGTAGGTCATCCCTGTAGGGTCATCCATGAAGGTCATGGATAGTCTCTTGCGGCAGAGATCCTGCATGTGAGAGTAAAAAACCACCAAATGAGGATAAAACTGTGCTTGAAGCCTACCGTAAACACGTCGCTGAACGCGCCGCTGAAGGTGTTCCACCAAAACCACTCAACGCTGAACAAGTTGCTGGATTGGTAGAATTACTAAAGAACCCACCTGCTGGTGAAAATGAAGTTCTGTTAGACCTGATTACCAACCGCGTTCCGCCAGGCGTTGATGAAGCCGCCTACGTTAAAGCCGCTTTCCTAAGCGCAGTCGCCAAAGGCGAAGACAAATCCCCCCTCATTGATAAACCTCTCGCTGTAAAACTCTTGGGCATGATGCTCGGTGGTTACAACATCGAAACTCTCGTAGGCCTGTTAGATAGCCCTGAATTAGGCAAACTTGCAGCGCAAGAATTGAAACATACCCTTTTGATGTTTGATGCATTCCACGATGTGGAAGAAAAGTCAAAAGCCGGCAACGCAAATGCGAAAGAATTAATCCAAAGCTGGGCTGATGGTGAATGGTTCACCAGCAAGCCAAAAGTTGCCGAAAGCACCAAGCTCACCGTTTTCAAAGTGACTGGCGAGACCAACACCGATGACTTGTCACCTGCTCCTGATGCATGGTCTCGCCCGGACATTCCTTTGCACTCATTGGCCATGTTTAAAATGGTGCGCGATGGCATTACTCCAGACCAACCAGGTTCTGTAGGTCCTATCAAACAAATCGAAGCCCTTAAAACCAAAGGTTTCCCATTGGCATTTGTGGGCGACGTTGTGGGTACGGGTTCTTCCCGTAAGTCTGCAACTAACTCCGTGCTGTGGTTCATTGGTGACGATATTCCCGGTGTACCCAACAAGCGTACCGGCGGTGTTTGTATCGGCAGCAAAGTGGCTCCGATTTTCTACAACACTATGGAAGACGCAGGCGCGTTGGTGTTTGAAGCTCCGGTGGACAACCTGAACACTGGCGATGTAATTGAAATTCGCCCATACGAAGGCAAAATCCTTAACGGCACTACCGGTGCAGTGATTTCCGAATTCGAATTGAAATCCGACGTACTCTTAGACGAAGTTCAAGCTGGCGGTCGTATTCCTCTGATCGTTGGCCGTGGTTTGACTACCAAAGCTCGCGCTTCGTTAGGCTTACCTGCAAGTACATTGTTCCGCTTGCCACAAGCTCCAGTTGACACAGGTAAAG
>CBHTVU010000308.1:0-4080 GCA_966096785.1 uncultured Gammaproteobacteria bacterium
TCGCTGTGTGTAATTAATTCGCCTTGTTGACGATTTAATTCAAAACCGAATTCATTGCGCTGAATCTTGGTAATAGACGTTTCGTTTAGCGATACAGATTGCAAACGATCAAAAGCATCATATACATAATCAATCATTTGATTGCCAGGTAAATGCAATCTTTTAAGCTGACCGGAGGCAGCACGCTCGTAATGAATATCTACCATGCTGTCGCTGAGACGCTGGCGCTGTTCATTAAGATCGCTGTGATGCTCTTTAACCAAGTAGCCCAAGCGATCGTATTGAAAGGTAATGTATTGCGTACTGTTGTAAGCTTCTTTTATGCGGCCGACAGGGTCGTAGAGATAGCGACTTAATTCCTCAGGTGCAGATGGATTTTTCAGGGAGCTACTGATTTTTGCGAGCATTTGGCCTATGGCATCGCGTTCAAATTCAGTGACAATTTCACCAGCATCCAAATGCTTGATTAAATGTCCTGCCTTATTATATTTGTAATGTTGAATGCGGCCATCAAAACCAATTTCTTTAATTAAGCGTTCATTTCCATCATAGACGAATTGATACTCCTCACCATTTTCATTTATCAAGCGAGTGAGATTTCGTTCGGTATCATATTCATAAGCAAGGCTGTTGCCTTCAGGATCGGTGCGACGAATAACCTGGCTCAACCCATCATATTCATAATGAGTAACGCGGCCACGCCTGTCGCTCATGCGTTCGATTTGGCCATTTGCGTTGTAAACAATATCGATTTTTTCGCCACCGGGATAAGTGATTCGTTTAAGTTCACCACTGCCAGTGTAGAAATAATAGGTCGTGCCTCCGTGTTGGTGTCCAGCGAGCCACACGTCCGTTTGTACAATTTGGCCCCAAGCATTGTATTTAAAAACTTGCTTGTGCCCTTCCGCGTTAATTAATGCGATAAGTTCACCCGCATGATTCCATTCGTAGCGCCTAACACGCCCGGCATAATCTGTTTCGCGAATTAACAACCCTTGCGCATTGTAGGCAAAATGAGTTTGTTTTCCGTCTGGAGCTTCGAGGGTTTCAAGCAAACCTAGCTTGTTATATTTTCGTTGCCAGTGGGCGCCATCTTTATCAGTTGAGGAAACTAATTTATCTTGAAAATAATAATGCGCCTGACGTTGTGATAAGGCATCCACCACACCTGTAGGGCGACTCGCTGAATCGTATGCGTACCAAGTAGTATTTCCCTCAGGATCGGTGTAGGAAGTTCGCAAACCATTCTCGTAGGTGAAGGAATGGACACCACCTTCGTTATCCGTTTCTTGCGTAATTAAACCAAATTCGTTGTAAATAAATTCAGTAACAAAACCACGACTATCTGTTGCTATGGTGCGATTATTTTGCGGGTCCCATTCAAAGCGATAATCGTAAACTCCCTTATCACCCCATGTACGTAGACAACGCGCACCGGGTTGCATGGCTTCCCACGCGTAGTAATAACTAAATCCGGTCGCGAGTGTGCGTCTTACAAAAACGTGATTGTTGTATTCATAAGTCTCACCACGACCACCGCTATCGCGCTGCGCAATTAAATCGCGCTCAGAGCTGTAATCATATTCCGCAACAATACGACGCTCATTTGTTTCCTGATTCAATAATGTTACTGATGAAATCTGTCCTTGATTATCGTAAGCAAACAACAGCGACTTACCCCAATTGCCAGCGATTTGGCTCAAGCGATCTTGTGCGTTGTAGTGCAGTGCTAACGCGAACCCCTTAGCTTCGGACCCGCTAATTCCCGGCTTGTAAGATGGATGTTGAATTTGCGTTAAGCGAAAGCTGCCTGTCTGACCTAAACGAGAAAATACTTTGTGAGGTTTATTATGTTGACGCAACACGTAGGTTTCATAGGCGACAAAATCGAGCGCCATTTTTTCATTGATCAGCTTGCTACGTTGATACAGTTGCGGGCGTTTAAAAGTGAGTACTCGCCCTTCATCATCACTTAGTTCAATACTTGTGGAGCCTTCCGATAATCTCTCGCAACCTGAATAGGTCCAACCATGGCCGAGCCCTATATTGCGGTCATGACCAGAGCGATAAGTACGCTTCCATACAAAGGGAAGTGGACCTGGCAAGATGAAATCCGTAATGTCCAGTAATTCTTCACCCGAAATCACACTAATCGGACAACCAAGCTTTTCCGTATCCACACTCGGCGCACTGCCGGTTTTAGCACCTTCCGCCACACTACCCTGCTGAACATTTGTAACCGCATTTCCCTCACTGCACGAATCTTTGGTTTCAGGAGGAAGATTACTTGAGGCGGTAAAACTGGACTGCGGTACAGACTCAGGCTCAGCAGCTTTGGTCGCACCACCACCTTTACCCTTGCTAGTTTTTGATACGGATTTTGAAGGTATTGCCGTTAAATAAATGGTTTTGCCCAAAGAATCTTTAATTGCGCTGGCAATTTTTTCAGGTAATGCCGGACATGCTTTCCCGGGAAATAAAATTTTCCAGGCATCGTTCCAGTTAATCGGCTTAGTCAGCTTTATGTCTTTAGGTAAAACAACCGGAGGAGTTCCGGCCATGGCCGGTTTGATAGTGGACAATTGATATTGATTGTTGTTGCTGTCACTAATCTCAACGATATTTGAAGTGCTTTTATTTGCAGCCATGTTAGTCAAAGGTCCCTTGATCTACTGATCCAGTTAAACATCAATTCTGAATATTCCTACCTTGTTCGGGTACGAAAAAGGTAGGAGCTATTGTTGGTAAGATATGAAAAAACGAAGAATATTATAGAGGCAGGCATTTTACATTAAAAATAACAAATCCTGCATTAGGTGAACCAGTCCGCATTTTAATTAAGCCCCCCCTAAAACCCTCCAGGTGCCGTTTTAGGTCGCTCCATTTTTCGCTTGGCAACCATGACCGCTACACGGCGATTTTGTGCTCGCCCCATCTCGGTATCATTAGACATCAGCGGCTGAAACTCACCATAACCAACAGCCGCTAAACGCTCAGGCGCAACGCCTTGGCTTGCCAGATATTTTACAATTTCGGTTGCGCGTGCAGAGGATAACTCCCAATTGGTAGGGTAACGGCTATTGCGGATAGGAACATTATCGGTAAAGCCTTCAATTTGAATCGGGTTTTCGTAGTTTTTTAAAATGCTGGCGATTTCAGTAAAAATTGTTTGCGCCTGCGCGCTGGTTTCCACTCCACCCGAAGGAAACAAAATGCTGTCTTTTAATTCTATTTGCAGCCACAACTCGTTGCTCGATACTTTGATTAATTGATCATTAATTAATTGCGCAAATTTTTCATTGACCAAATCAGAAATTTGCGTGAGCTCATCAGATGTTTGCGTCTTGGCAGTGGTATTGGACTGTGCATTCACTTCCGGTTTTACACTATCTTCAATGACAGCAATTTGCGGTTGTTTAATGCTATCTTCCGTCGCCGTTTTTCCCATATCGATGGGAGTAATGGCATCATTGGATGGTGTTGTTTTTTCTTGCGGAAGCGGGTTAGCTTTTGAATCATTGGGTTGATTAAAAGCTTGTACAAAAGTTTCAGATAACACGCGGTATTTGCTTTGGTTCACCTGCGAGATGGAATACATCACTACAAAGAATGCAAATAGCAAGGTTATAAAGTCAGCATAAGAAACCAGCCAACGTTCATTATTAACATGAATTTCTTGTTGTCTACGGCGGACCATAATATTTACACCAATATTTTAATTTACAGAATAATAAATCAGGGATGCAAATATCCGTTTAACTTGATTTCAATTGAACGCGGATTTTCTCCATCGGCAATAGCAATAATGCCCTCAATGATAAGCTCGCGATATTGTGAACGCTCATTCACACACATGCGCAATTTATTCGCGATAGGCAATAAAAATAAATTGGCGAGCGCAACACCGTAAATAGTGGCGACAAAAGCAATGGCTATACCGGGACCTAGCAACGCGGGATCAGCGAGGTTATTCATTACATGAATAAGCCCCATAACGGCACCGATAATTCCAATCGTAGGAGCGTAACCGCCCATACTTTCATAAAATTTTACCGCGTCGTAATCGCGCTGTTCATCCAA
>CBHTVU010000309.1:0-4069 GCA_966096785.1 uncultured Gammaproteobacteria bacterium
AACGTATTTGGGCTGACACAATTTTTATTGATGAAAATTTTATCCGTAAGCTAGAACGTAAATTATTCTTTAGTCTGGAGTTTGGTATAAAAAGTGGGTACGCAAAACTAATTGAGTACGCGGTAAAATCTTCTTACGAGCCCAGCGATGGTTATATTTATGCCACAGTTACTTCACCTGTTAATCCTGGTGAGATAAGTGGTGAGCCCGTAAAAGTGACTGAACAGCACGGAGATCAATACTTAGTAGGGATTCCTCGGTGGGGTCAATTTACAAAAAGTATTCCAGTGTTAGCAGAAAAAGGTATGGTATTTAGGGATATCTCTGGTAATTCACGTATTGTGTTATCTGTGATAGGTAACAATGTGCCAACCACGCTCACAAAGTCGACTTTATTATTTGCTTCTCCGCTGGTGTCGGATAAACAACGACAACGACTTTATGTTTATACGGCAGTAAGTCAATTGCAGGAATGTTTGCAAGAAATGAAAGCTAATGGGTTGATGCTTGAACACCTTTATGATTATTAAATGGAGTAGGTAAATGAATCCTTCACGTCGTGATTTTATTACTCAGCTAGGGCTGATGTTTGTCGCAATCAAGTTTTCTACGCCTTGTGTTCTTGCTCAGACAACGGAGGAGCTTAAGCTGCTGGTAGATGGAGCTAGCAACTTCAAAGCTGTTTATGGTAATCAGGCTTTACAGAGAGAGTTTTTGTTATTTTTAAAAAATGTATTCCATTTGTATCCTGAAAATGAAATGCATAAGCTAATTGCCGATACAGTAAAAATTATTAATAAAGATCAGGAAATTTATGAGGGTTTGCAGGCCAGACTTGCTGATATAGCACCCTTCCTAAAGGATATAACCTATTCAATTCCTGCGTTATCCAAACAGAAAAAAGTGATGACGGCACAAACAGTTGAACTGCTCGGTGACAAAAAAAATTTTAATAGCTATTTAGAAATTGGTTCTACCGGTCGTTATCTGGATGGATTGGAAAAACAATTAACAATTGGCGATGGCCGTTATTTTATCGCGGACAAATCATATAACTATTCTCCTGCCGATATTGTTGATCGTGGACAAATAGCTAAAGCGGGTGAATTCATCGCGCTGGCAAATTATCAGCCGAATCTTAAAAATGGTATACCTACAAATTCGATTGATTTGATGTGCATTTATATTGGCTTTCATCATTGTCCTATTCCATTGCGTAACGAATTCATATCGTCTTTACGCGATTTAATGACTAAAGATGGAAAGTTAATTTTGCGAGATCACAATGTTGATAGCCAATCTATGTGGCATATGGTGGGTTTAGCTCACGATGTTTTTAATATGGGCACTCTGGAAACATGGAAGTACAATGAAACTGAGCGACGTAATTTCTATTCATTAGAATATCTTGTGCAATTAATGCAGGAAAATGGTTTGAAAACTGATGGGCGAAGACTTTATCAGGAAGGTGATCCTACCAAAAATGCCTTAATGGTATTTACGAAATCGTAATAAATTTATGAGCTCTCTCAAGGAATAAAGAGCGCATAAAAAATTAAACTTCAACGGGTGTATTGGGGTGATTGCCCCATTCAGCCCACGAGCCGTGATAGGCGCGTATGTTAAAACCTAAGGCTTTGCCCACCAAATAAGTAAACCCGGAACGGTGGTGGCTCTGGCAGTGAGTGATCATTCGTTTGTCGGAGGTTAGTCCAAGCGATGCTAAATATTCTTTTGCATCCTTACGAATGCGCAAACTATTGGTGCGATCCATAAGCGAAGTCCATTCTGCATTAATTGCTCCGGGAATGTGGCCATTTTTCGCAGCCGTTACTCGCTCGCCAAAATATTCTGCCGGACTACGTGCATCCCACACGACAAAGTCGGCTTTATCCAACTCACCGATAATATCCGGAATTTCGATCACTACTTTTGGATCAGTTTTTAAATTAACTTTGCTCGGCGTTACCGTAGGAATTTCTTTGGTAACCGGTTGGCCTGATGATATCCACGCGTGCAATCCGCCATTTAAATAGGAATAATTTTTATGTCCTATTGCATCAAGAGTCCAGATCATGCGGCCAGCCCAACCGCCACCTTCATCGTCATAAACGACGACATGCGTTTCCGGCGTTAAACCTAAAAAAGAAAATACACGATTGAGTTGTTCAACAGGTGCAATTTTTCCCGGTACAGGCGCTTGCCCTATAACAATTTTTTGCGGTGGTACATGAATAGCGCCATCAATATGACCCTGCAAATAAGTGTGCTCGGCACACATATCAATTATTAATAATTTGCTGGTCGGTTGCGCCAGAAGTGCAGCAAGCTGCGTGGGTTCAATTACAAAAGGAAGAGCCATTTTCTGTATGCCTTTCAAAAATTGTTTCAAGTTATTTTCTAACTCGCATTTAACGTCCGCAAAATGTATCTATAGGAATCCATTCGTGTCGCACTAATTTTTCCGCTTTCAAGCGCCGATAAAATTGCACAACCGGGTTCGTGGCGATGCGAGCAATCGCGGAATTTGCAGTGACCAAGGAACGGGCGAAATTCAATAAAACCTTCAAGCACATCATCTTCTTCCATATGCCACAACCCGAACTCACGAATTCCCGGTGAATCAATTAAATGACCACCACCCGGGAAATGCCACAGCGTTGCGGTGGTGGTTGTGTGAGTGCCTTGTTGTCGCTCAGACAAATCGCCCACACGTAAATTACTTTCAGGTAATAACGCGTTAACGAGTGAAGATTTACCCACGCCGGATTGCCCCACAAATACGCTCGTGTAATGTGTTAGATACTCACGAAACTCTTCAAGTCCCGTGCCATTTGTAGTGGACACCATTAAAACGTCGTAACCTAGATCACGATATGTTTTTTCAAGATACGCAACTTTATCACGTGTGGAATCATCAATCCGATCCGTTTTATTTATCAGTAGAACGGGTTCGATATCAATCGCATTTGCAGCGACTAAATAGCGATCAATTAAATTCGCGTGAGGCTCAGGGTAGGGCGCTACAACGATAATAATTCGATCAATATTGGCGGCCACGGTTTTCATATCGCCATGAGGATCGGGCCTTTGCAATGCTGATGCACGCGGTAGCACAGCAACTACAACGCCGAGCGGATTTCCCGTGCGCCATACAACGCGATCACCTGTGACCAGCGAGCCTAAGTTACTACGGAAATGACAGCGTTGTTGCAGACCTTTGGCGTCACCCTCAGTTGCCTCCACCACAACCTGCATGCCGTAATGCGTAATGATCAACCCATGTTGTTCTGGTCCGAGATCACTCTCATTGAGCGTGTCATCCGCTTGCTGATCGCGTTTATTGGCGCGCACGCTGCGCTCTTCCTGAATCTTTTCAATGCGCCATTGCTGGCGACGGGTAAGTTTGCGTTTGGTCATGCGATCTGCGTTTGCTCGATTGGCGATAAAGCCGAAATTGGTTTAGTCTGAGAGGCAATTGTGCCCTATTTACTAAGGAAAAACCTATGCCTAATGAGATGTCTAACGAAAACAACCTGATTTGGATTGATCTCGAAATGACGGGTCTTAATCCCGACACTGATGTCATCATCGAAATAGCGACCGTCGTAACTGACGCTAATTTAAATATCCTCGCGGAAGGCCCAGTGTTTGCTGTGCATCAGCCTGACAGCATTATGTTAACCATGGATGACTGGAACACCAATCAACATGGAAAGTCAGGTCTTACGCAACGGGTTCGTGAAAGTAAAATTAGCATTGCTCAGGCAGAAGCAGAGACCATTAAATTTTTGGAGCAGTGGGTACCGCGAGGCAAATCGCCCATTTGTGGAAACTCCATTTGCCAGGATCGCCGCTTTTTAGTGCGCGGCATGCCATTACTCGAAGATTATTTTCACTACCGTAATTTGGATGTGAGCACGGTAAAAGAATTAGCGCGCCGCTGGCGCCCTGATGTTATCGCAGGCGTAAAAAAATCCGGTGCACATTTGGCCCTGGATGATATTAAAGATTCAATTGCAGAATTGCAGCACTACCGCGCTACGTTTTTTAAGATGTTGTGATGATT
>CBHTVU010000310.1:0-4031 GCA_966096785.1 uncultured Gammaproteobacteria bacterium
TTGCTATTAAGCTCAATATCCAAATTTAAATCCTGCGTGCTCTGCAACATATTTTGTCGTGCACCTACGTCTCCTTGTACAGAAACAATATTAGTCATGACATTATCAAGATTAGCCAATGTCTTTGAAATCATTTTTGCAAGGTCATCTTTACCTTGTTGCGTAGTGTCAAGATTTTTCATGGCTTCGCTAAATCGCGAAACGGTTGTTAACAGTCCCTGAGTTTTAGTGGACTCAATAAGGAATGTATCCCCAGGAACCGCTAGTACACCTTGAGTCGATGTCGCTCCCGTACCTGCGACACCAATCGCCGAATAAACACTTGGGTTACCACCCGTGATGGTAATGGCTGAATTGCTTATGGACGACAACCCCGCAGGCGTTGCAACCACACCAAGTTTCGCTAAAGCAATTGAATTAGTTGAATTGTTAAATGCAGCTGCAAGACTTGCAGCATCAGTCACGTTAGTATTTAACGAAATGGTTTCGGTTTTTCCATTGACAGTAATATTTACAGTCGCCGGAGTCACAGAGAAATCAAAGGGCGTTGTAGCGAACGGAATATTAGGTGATGTGCTGCCACTTGCCTGGGTTGAAATTCCGGTAACCGTATCTGTAGTCGCCGAACCATTTTTCACGGTGATGTTTAAACCTGTGGGCGATGAGAATCCGCTTGCTGAAACAGTGATCCCAAGATTTTGTAATTTCTTAAAATTTGCCGCTGCTGATGTACCCACATTCGCTGGCAGATCATAAAATGCCTGCGCACCACCGCCCAATGCCGTAATTAAATTATTTAAACTGTCTGCGCCTGCATTTGTTGTAATATTTTGATCGAGCGTCAACCGTTCGGTAACGCCACCGACGGTAATATCAATGGTTGAAGAATTACCAACACCGGAAAAATCTGTAGGCGTAAAAGTGCCAAGTGGAATACTTGCAGGTTTAGCGGCTGACCCTGCGTAAGGCAAACCGGAAACAGCAAACTTCGCACCGTTTATTTTTATTTCCTGACCAGTGACATAAAGTTGTTTATCAATTAACACTTTTCCTGTCGAACGTTCGGTCACGGTGAAGTTGGGAAATGAGGGTGTAACCGCAGAATTCGCATTAAAGGTTACCAGCATATCTTCAGGAAAGAGCTTATCGAATTCAGCCTGATCGTAAACATCACCAATACTGATAACAGCAGGTGGATTAGATTGATTGGATGCACTAGCGCTGGTATTGAAAGTATTGTTGCTGCTCGGAATATCCATAAATATTCTTTTGCCCGAATCGCTCACGGCGACATTTACAGTCGTTGATGCCTGCACATACAACTGACCTTCGTCACCTTTGTATGAATAGTTTCCGCCACCATTGCTAACAAAGGGTTGGGTTTCACTTTGAAACCCCGCAAAAATATATTGACCAGAGGCATTGCGCGTATTTTGCAAATTTAATAATTCGCTCAAGCGGCTATCCACTTCCGATGCTATTGCTTTGTAGTCAGAGGCTGTTAATACCGCTGTATTACCGGCACTTACCGCCAATTCTTTTATGCGCTGTACCAATGACACAACAGATTGCAATGTAGTGTCTTCCAACGTCAAATTATTATTTGCACTGTCGATGTTTTTACCAAATTGCGTTGTGCGCGCTAATTCCTGATTCAACATTAAAATGCCGGTGGCTGCGACCGGATCATCGGCAGGTGATAACACTCGCTTACCGCTAGATATTTGCTGATTGGTTTTATCAACGGCAACCTGCGCATCACGCATACCAATATTGGCAATGTTATAAACTTGTGAGGTAGATACACGCATTATATGTCTCCGTTAAAACACCTAATAACTACATTAATACTTTCTAGATACATTTTTTAAGGCTAGATATTGTTAGCCTAATGATTGAAGTAATGCATCAAACAAATCTTTAGCAACCGTAATCACACGCGCATTTGCAGTGTACATTTGTTGAAACTGAATCAATTTTGCAGCTTCTTCATCCATATTCACGGCAGATATGCCGTCGCGCATGGTTTTTGTTTGTTCCAATAAACTTTTACTTGCGTCCGTATTAATTTGCGACAAATTACTTTTGGTACCCACCTCTTCCACCAAACGACCATAACCTTGGCTAAAACTCATGGATTTATTTTCCATGGTTGCACTGGTTTCCAAAGCGGTCATTGCAAGTGCGTTGCGGTTATCATTTTTGGAATCTTTGTTGAAATCTATTGAGAAAGTATCACCAGCTTTTGGTTGGCCAGCGATTTTAACCTGGTAACCTACATACGAAGAGACTGCAAAATTATCAGCAGACGAATCACCTAATAATTGGCTTGTGGTGGGCGCTGTGCCCAAGGTCACGCCGTCTGCCAGGGTAACATCAATTTTTCCGCCGACAGTTATTGCACTTTGCTCTACACCAAGCGTCAAAGGATCATCAATACCATCCAAACGAACATTTGGATTTCCATTACTATCATTCACACTAATGCTGTTGTTACTCGCGTTGGTCGCAGTGAAACGAATATCCAAATTCACACCTGAAGACGCCACTAATCTAATTTCCGGATTTCCAGTGACAGGATTGCTACCGCTTTCTGCGCGAATACCCAAAGCTTTTAAATTCGGATTAGTGTTAATTTGATCTTTAATGTAATTATTGAACGCTAATTCATTAGCACTGGGATCAGGCACATCGGTAACAATTGAACCGCTAGTGCTGTACTTAATTAGATTCTCACCGTTAACACTGATCTGTAATGGAGATGTAAATGCTGTTGGCGCAATATTAATGTCAGTAATAGTGGCTGTGGTGTAAGCATGCGCACTTGCGCCATGAATGGTATTTATCTGCGCAGCGGTTTGCGCGGCGGACGCATTCATACCCGTAACCATAACCTGTGTACTTACCAAGCCTGTGGTTTTATCAGTTGTTGAAAATGTAAATTGCTCCACAGGATAACTATTTGTTTGCGCAGGGCTCGCAGCTGTTAAACTTGTAGCTGTTCTATCTGAAGGCAAACCTGTACGTGACCCATTCCCTACTATGCGATGTTCACCTTTATCTGTTGTGAAAATTGCATTTTCACGACCGGGATAAAATGTTTGCTCACGCACTGGAGGATTCAACGCTTTTGGATTCGCAGGATCGGTATTGTCTAATACTTCGTAAGTAGTCTCAGATGTAAAACGAACAATTAAAGGCGGTGATAATTCCCCCGGATTTTCAAACGTCGGCAATAAATTATTATTCGCGTCGTACAAACTCAAAACTTCGCCCGCACTCACAGTTCCATTGCCGGTGTTTGATCCGGATTTGGTGGTGCGAATTGGCGACGCAAAAGCTAATTGATCAGGTGTTTTCAAAAGGGAGTGAACATCACGGGCACCACCACGAGTTGGCTGTAAGGTAAAGCTGTCACCGCCCTGGAAAGAACCACTTTCCAGAGTTAGTTTTAAACCATCAAATTTAATTTCTTGCGGATGAGCGCCGGAAATAATTCCCTGATCCACAATTGAGTTATCAGAAGCGCGTTTTATGGTGTAATTATTGGTGCCCGATGCAATTTCAAATTTGTAATCATCAATGGTAATTGCACCAGCATTTTCAATCGTCAACGACAAAACACGATCATCTGGCAGAGCATTTGCACCGTGGGCCACACGCGAATATATGACGCTCTCGTCGTTTATATCGGTAAACATGGCTTGGCCATAATTACCTTTGGAATCCAGCCCCTGGGTTTGCACTTTATTAAATGCATCGCTCATAACAATGGCAATTCTGCCAATTTCATTTAAGGATGGTTGCAATACATCCGTTTTGAATTTTAACAATCCACCCAATTGTCCGCCCGTGATGGCGCCAGTGACATCGGCTGCAGCGATTGAATTATTGAGATAAATTTTTCCACCGTTGCGAACACTGAAAGATGTTGCTTTATTGCCGACAACTAAGGGTTCGCCATTACCGATAAATACATTAACGTCGCCGCCATCTTGCTTAACCAATTGCAATGACACCAGCTCAGACAA
>CBHTVU010000311.1:0-4020 GCA_966096785.1 uncultured Gammaproteobacteria bacterium
TGGCGATTAATCTGTTGTGTGGTGTTAAAAAAATAGACGTCTGACTTAAAGGGAGAATCAAATAATTTATCCCAGTTTTTGAGGTTCGTCAGTATAGGTAGAGTTTGGGTGTTTAATGTGTATGTGCCAGCTCGAAACTGATCAGCAACCTGCCCCTCATTAACAAAGAGCGCAACTTGTGTGTCGCGCACCACAAGCTGTGCGCCGTTTTGAATTTCAAAATCCTGCATGGGAAAGCGGTAGGCCAGCAAGCCTTGTGAATCATCAGTCCAGTGAATAACATCAATAAACTGCTTCTTAATAAAATCGAAAAGACTCATTTTTTTCTCCTTTCATCCAATGACTAAAAATTTGCTAAAAATATTATTGATGGTTAAAACACAGTTCCCGATTTTCTCGATTCGCGCTCAACTGGAACTCCACGCTTACACTCGGTCACATCAACTTGTTGCGCTTGGAAAAAATTATTTAAGGTTTCAAGGGCAAGATAGGGATTGCTTGAACCACACATAAAAATATCCACTGCCACGTAATCAATTTCAGGCCAGGTGTGAATACTCATATGCGACTCGGCCAAAATAGCAACGCCGGTTACGCCCGCACCTTCACCAAAACTATGCAATTGAATATTTAGCAAAGTTGCACCACACGCCGAGACCGCTTTTTTAAAAGCCTGCTCAATTGCAGCAACATCACGCAGCTTATCAATGCGCTGATCCTGAGCGATCTTCCAATAATCCACTAACAAATGCGTACCGGGGGCGAATTGTTCCATAAGTCCAGTCTAGTTCCGAAGAATTTTTTCGCAATTCTACCTGAGAAGCTAAAGATGGAAACGGTAAATCGCAGGAAGAAATACCGCCTGGCTAAAAAGTTACAAAAATTTCCAAATCCATTAAAATTTAGCGAATCAAACCCGCCGATAATAAAGATAAAATGTGGCGCAAAAACAGCTCTTGAAAATGGACGAGCTTAGGCACGTCAACTAGTCTAAAAATCATACACATGACTAGTGCTTTCTTCCATGCTGAATCTGTTTATTACCAACCCCGATCCTGCCACGCTGTTGCATGGCACCTACAACCCGTGGCTGGTTTGCCTCTCTATTCTTATTGCCATAGGCTCTTCCTACATTGGCTTGCAAATCGCGGTTATGGCGAGCCGCGCGCCCAAAGGTTTGCATGCACATATTGCGTTGCTAACTGGTTCGCTAGCCATGGGTGGCGGTATCTGGTCTATGCACTTTATCGGCATGCTCGCGTTTCGTGTGGGCGACCATGTGCATTACGATCCGCTGATCACGCTCGGTTCGATGGCGCCCTCGGTTTTTGCATCCTGGGTTGCACTGCACATGTTGGCGAATGATGCCATCAGTAGAAAACGTCTTCTTTTGGGCGGGTTATTGGTAGGTGCCGGGATTGGTACCATGCATTATTCCGGCATGGCGGCCATGCATATGGATATGACACTCAAATACGATCCCTGGTGGTTTAGCTTTTCCATTTTAGTCGCGGTCTTGTTAGCGATATTGGCTTTATGGATTCGCTTTGGGCTGCGTGAACAGCGCTGGCTCAGCCAGCTGCAAAAAAAACTCCTGGCCAGTGTGGTTATGGGATTTGCAATTTCGGGTATGCATTACACCGGTATGAAAGCAGCGCGCTTTATTGGAGTCGCCGAAAACACAGTCGACACCACCGAAAACCATATTTTTCTTGCCTCTATCATCACTGCCATAACAGTAGCTTTGAGCATGCTCGCCCTGGCCGGTAATTTATTACTGCGTTATAGGCAACTTAACACTCAGCTTCAGGGTAGCGAATTCCGTTTGCGGGAGCGCGAACAACAATACAGCAGCCTTATCAGCAATATGCCGGGCATCACCTTCCGTTGCGAATATGCTCCACCCTGGCGAACACTGTTTATCAGCGATTCTGTGCAGCGCATAACGGGTTGGAGCGCTGAAGACTTTATGTCTTACCAAATTAATATTGGCGATGTAATTAATCCCGCCGATATGGAGCGGATCACCAACCAGCTACACGATGCTGTGGCCAACAACCAACCCCTTCATTGCGAATACCGTATTACTCATCGAAATGGCACAGAATATTGGGTCTCAGAAACGTCCCGAGGTGTTTACGATGAAAATGGTAAGCCCGTGTGGATTGACGGTGTCATTATTGATATCACCGATTCAATACGACGGGCACGCGAGTTTGAAGGTGTAGTGCAAGCCATTGGTCGAGCACTCGCTGTGGCAGAGTTCAATATGGACGGCAAAATTATCGAAGTTAACGATAACTTTTTGCACCTCATGGGTTATGAAAAATCCGAATTGATTGGGCAGCACCACCGCATACTCTGCGTGCACCAGGAGGCAGACAGTGAAGAATACAAATCTTTTTGGCGCAATCTAAATGAAGGCAATTTTCAAAGCGGCGAATTTTGTCGTGTTGGTCGCAATGGCAATCTCGTGTGGATTCAAGCCGCCTACAATCCGATTCTGGATGTAAACGGAAAGCCCTGGAAAGTTTTCAAAGTTGCAATCGACTTAACCGATCGCAAAACCATGGAGCATGACCTGCTGATCGCCAAAGACAAAGCAGAACAAGCCGCTGTTGCCAAAGGCATGTTCCTCGCCAATATGAGCCACGAAATTCGCACGCCCATGAATGCCATTATCGGCTTCACCGAATTGCTAATCGACTCACCGCTAAACCCCATGCAACAAAAACATATGCAGACGGTTCGCCAATCTGCGCGATCATTGCTCGGTTTGCTGAACGATATTTTAGACACCGCTAAATTGGAACGCGGTGCGCTGGAATTGGATAACCATCCATTCTCACTTAAATTTTTATGCGAGCAAATCCTCAACGAACTGCAATTGCAAGCTGACAAAAAAGGCTTGCAACTACATCTCGACTATTCACCAGAATTAAATGAACATGTGGTAGGTGACGAAATGCGCATTCGTCAAATTCTTATCAATATGCTCGGCAATGCAATTAAATTTACGTTAAAAGGCGAAGTGCGAATTAAGGTAGATAAATACAAAGACGGAATTCAAATACAAGTTATCGACACAGGTATAGGTATCGCCGCTGATCGCCTTGAACATATTTTCACGCCCTTCACGCAAGCGGATGCTTCAATGGCACGCCGTTTTGGCGGCACAGGTTTGGGCACTACCATCGCTCGTCAACTTACCGAATTGATGGGAGGTAAAATCAGTGTCACCAGCAGCGAGGGACATGGCAGTTGCTTCACCATTCTTTTACCCTTGGCGATTGCAAGTGCTGATGAACGACCAGAAAAAATCTCCTCCACGAAACTTAAAACGCTAAACATTTTGATTGCAGACGACGTGCCTCAAAATATTGAGTTGTTAGAGTTGATGCTCACCCGCGATGGTCACAAGATTAAAACGGCAAGCAACGGGCTTGATGCCTGGTCAAAATTTCAGAAGGAAGTTTTTGATATTATTTTGATGGACATCCAAATGTCGGAAGTGGATGGATTGCAAGCTAGCAAAATTATTCGCAACTGGGAGCGATTACAAAAACGTACGCCCACAATCATTATCGCACTCACCGCAAGCGTGCTGCCTAAAGACCGACAAGATGCTTATGAAGCTGGCATGAATGGCTTTGCCTCCAAGCCCGTCGATAAAATTGCGCTTTACGCCGAAATCTCCCGCTGTCTGAATGTGGATGCGGATAATCAGCATGTAAATAAAAAAATCACGCATGCTTCAACACCAAGTGTCATCGATATTGCCGCCGCAGAAGCACGTTGGGGTGATACTGATCGCTTGTACAAAGCTATTGAACAGTTTTGCGAAGAAGCCCAACGCAATCCCTTACCAACCAACGGCGAACACAAAGCACTTGCTCACAGGTATAAAGGTGCCACCGCCAATCTTGGCCTCAACAAGGTCACACAAATCCTGGCCGATCTAGAACAAAGTGAATCACCACAGCCAACACAATTGGAATCGCTTGCAACAGCAATAACTGA
>CBHTVU010000312.1:0-3994 GCA_966096785.1 uncultured Gammaproteobacteria bacterium
CATAGATGTAAATATAAGTTGCCATAGTTAAGGCAAAAGATTGCAAAATTCCGAATAATAAAGAGAGGGCCGCTATTTTGTAAGTAAAGCTAATTAGTGAAGTATTGGTTGCCTGAATTCGTCTCACAAACGAACGTAGTAGCGCACTAAGAAATGCGCCTATGATAATGAACGAAAATATAAAAACCTGGGAAATGCTTTTGCCCGCCGTTTCTAACTCAAGTAAGTCTGAAAAATATAAATAAAGTGCGGCGACTGACCAGCCGCTAATATTATAAGCCCAAAAATGTAAAGCTCTTTTGATATCGAAAGAGTCTTTCAATTCGATTTTTTTGGTCCAGACTCGGGAAAAATTGCAATAAAGTAGAAAAACTGCAGCGGTAATTTGTTCATTGAACTTACTTTGAAATAATCCTGAAAATTCATCTGCGGTACCCCAAAGAGGTATTTTCCGGTTGTAAGCGTAATGAATGAAATCCTGGATGTTGTTAAGAGGTACTGTCGTAAACAACTCGTAAAGGTAGGGTATAATAATAAACAACCACATACTGAACACGCTAGAGCAAAACAACAACACAATAAACAGGGGTAGTTGCGGCAAAAAACCTGATCCTGCCAACTGCTGTCTGGGTTTTATAAAGAATACGTAGAGAGATAATATAAAGCCGAAAATGGTGTTGGCTACAAAATTCCAAAAATAATAACGCGAAAACAAATAACCGGGCGGGTTGTAGTAGGCAACGGTGGATATAAAATGTAAAAACTCATGTATTAGAAGCAGAGAAATTATGGCCAATAAAATATGTTGTGTAGTGGGTTTTCCAGTGACAAAGTTTCGTTCCGACTGAATAAAAACATAAATCAATAAAAGGACTAATATTACATAAAAATGCGTTATAAAATAACCTATGAGTTGACCAAACCAGGGGTCTGAATTTGGTGCAATAAAAACTTCATAAAAGAAATAGTTAACATCGATTCCTGCGGTTACCAGAAACGTAAAACAACTTATAAATACGGCAAACAATAGAGCTTGTAAACATATAATTGGTACAAGCGCTAGTGGGTGTGATTTGTACCGTTCACGTTTGAAATAATAAAAACGAAACAGTAGCAAGGCTATACTGGCAAAAAAACCGGCTTGTAGTGTGTTGATGATCGCCTCATAAAAACTTCCGCCGTAGTAGTAGGCGCGTAAACTATTTACGTAACTAAAGCATCCCCATCCCGAGATATAGCAAAACCAAAATTCTCTAGAGCCTAAAAGCCAGGCATTGTTTTTGTGAAAGTTCGCTATATTTTTTATCATTATAATTTTCTACAAAAGGTTTTAGCAGTAAATCGCGCTGAGATTGCTTTAGCTTATTCGAATCCTTTCGTTCTGTCATTACACCTTTTCCTATCTGCTAAAAGAAATAAAATTGCCGGTGCGAGCAAACATATTTTGCATTTTGGTGTTATCCGCTTAATAAGGCTTGGTGCCGCCTAATAAATGTCTAAACCGTTCATCACGTTGTTTAACACGGTTATTTTTTAGCATTTAGAATTCGATGCTACCTCATTACTGGTTAATCGGAGAACAATAATGCCTATCAGAATCTCCAGGCTCTTGAGAGCGAGCCTGATTATTATTTCATTACTAACATTTTCCAGTTGCGGTGGAGCTTCCGCTGGCACTAAATCCCCACCACCTGTTACTCAAACGCCGGTAGTGAAACCTCCTGTTGTGGTAACCGACCCAGTTTCCATTCCTCCGTTAGTTTTAAAACCTGCGGTATTGGTTGCTGATACAAAGCCCGATCCCAAATTGCCGTCACGTAATTCTCCTGAGTGGAATAAAGCAGTTGATGCAGCACGCTTTCTTTCTCAAACAAGTTTTGGAGCAACCGCAAAAGATATTGATTACATTATTAAAAAGGGTAAAGCGGCGTGGCTCAACAAACAATTTTCGGTGGCGCAAACTTCACAGCTTGAGTTCTTAGATAAACGCCTAACATTTTTTGGTTATCAACCAACTCCTGCAGTGCCTTATTTTGATGATTTGGATGGTAGTGAAGGTGTTTGGCGCCGCTACATTATGCGACAAGACATCTGGTGGGAAACTGCAATCTGGGGGCAGGACCAGCTTCGCCAGCGTGTTGCTTTTGCTCTCAGTCAAATTTTAGTGGTTTCGCAACTCGGTGCAGATGAATATGCGCGCGAACGTGGCTTTGCAAATTATCACGATATTTTAGCCAAACACGCTTTTGGTAATTATAAAAATTTATTACTGGATGTCAGTCTTAATCCCATTATGGGAATTTATTTAAGCTCACTGAATAACCCTAAAGCTAATGAAGTATTAAATATTCGACCAGATGAAAATTATGCGCGTGAGGTATTGCAACTTTTTAGCATTGGTTTGAATGAACTAAATAACGATGGTACTCCCAAGTTGGACGCACAAGGGAATCCGATTTATACCTTTGATCAACAAACTGTCAAAGAGTTTTCACGTGTGTTTACCGGGTGGAGTTTGAGTCACACCAATGTTTTTAATGAGGCGGGTGCCTACGCCGCTCCAATCAGTAATACCGAACCCATGAAAGCTTATGCTAGCTTTCACGACTCCGAAGCAAAAACATTGCTAAATGGCGAAGTTATAGCAGCAGGAAAAACACCCATGGAAGATATGCAAGCGGCGATAAACAATATTATGTCACATAAAAATGTTGCGCCTTTTATTGGAAAAAAATTGATTCAGTATTTAGTAACAAGTAATCCAAGCACTGCCTATGTAGAGCGCGTGTCTAAAATTTTTAACGACAATGGCAGTGGTGTTAAGGGGGATTTGAAGGCTGTTATCAAAGCCATTTATCTTGATGATGAAGCACAAAATCCACCTGTTGATAGTGCAAACTATTACGGCAAATTAAAAGAATACCCGCTACTCGTTTCAGGCCTGTGGCGGGCATTTAAAGCGCAAGGTATTCCAGTTACCAATAAAGATAAATCAGTCGATACCATTCGCTACATGAGCGGTGTGCTTAACGCAGAACAAGAAGCTTTTTTTGCACCCTCAGTATTTAATTTTTATCAAAGTGAATATAGCCCGCCGGGAGCATTGGCAGCGCACAAATTATTAGCACCTGAATTTCAGGTATTTAATGGCAGTAGCGCTGTATTACAAGCAAATTTATTAGGAAAAATGATTTATAACCGCGATATGACTGACAAAGATTTATGGACAGGTACAGGTCAGGAATGGGGAACTGTTAACAATTGGAACAATCCGCCGGTGCATGCAAAATTAAATTTATCGGAAGAAGTTGCGGTGGCGGCTTCGCCATCAGCATTGGTTGACCGTTTAAATTTGCTGCTCACCCATGGCCAAATAAGTAAAGAGGATAGTGCGCTTATCGCTACACACATAGGGCTTTTAAATGAACCCCTGGCGCGGGTTTATGAAGCTGCTTTTTTAATTGCTGTATCTCCTGAATATGCCATTCAAAGGTAATTGCCATGAAAATAATTAACAATAGAAGACAATTTATAAAATCCGTTGGTAAAGGTTTATTGGGTGGAGCAGCACTTGGTAGCGGTTTAATGCCGTTGCTCGCTAACGCGCAAGCCTCCTCTGCTAGCCAATATAAAGCCTTAGTCTGCATTAATCTTGATGGTGGTAATGACGCTTTCAACACCCTGGTGCCAACGGGTGAGTCCAGTTACAGTGAATACAATAAAGCGCGCAGCGGAATTGCTATTCAGCGTGAATTGTTAAACTCGCTTACACCATTAAATGCTATGTCTGAGACTTACGGTTTGCATCCAGCTTTGTCGGGAGTGACCGGGCTGTTTCACCAGAAAAAATTATCTGTTGTGGGTAATATAGGTAATCTTATTGAACCTACCAGTAAAGCCGACTTCACGAAAGTGGGTACAAAATTACCGCCGCATTTGTTTTCTCACAAAGATCAAACAGATTATTTGCAAACGCTCAATAATGGCGAAATGA
>CBHTVU010000313.1:0-3991 GCA_966096785.1 uncultured Gammaproteobacteria bacterium
CGTGGTCAAGCGCTACCACAAGAACGGCAAATTCACTGCACAAGGTACAGGCACGATCCAAGACCAGGTACCAGATGCACAGCAATTTTTCCAGGGCACCTATAAATACCAACGCACAGGATTCAACACGGCTGTTGAAAAATCTGTAGATACATCTGTAAACAATACCGCTTTCACCGTTAAATATACTTTCGACTCGGAAACCAGTGGCCGCTGGGAAGAAAACTTCGGCAACGGACAATTACTAATTTCTGGCAGCTTTACCCTGGAGCCGAATGACCTGCCAACTCAGCAGCATTTAGCCCCGGCAAACAAAGCCAACACGAGCGCTGCCCTTATTATAAAATCCACTAAATCCGATTTGCCGTCCAACCTGTACCCAACCGCAGGTTTGGTGCTGCAAACCTATGCGCAAGACGGCACCCTGGTATTTAAAGGTTTCGGTCCAGGTACTGTTGATTCAACCGGCACTTATAAATATACCAAAATTTCAGCGAATACAGCGGTGGAAGAAGTTACTCAAGTCAGCGAATTCTTTACTTTCCCCTACACCATGGTATACACCTTTGACACACCAAGTTCCGGTAAATGGTTTCAAAACTTTGGTGACGGGTTGATTATTTTTGAAGGTACTTTTGACACCTTCCCAACAAAATAAGCCGCGAGCCAACTCCATAAAACTGACGGGCCACCAGCGGGTAAAAAATTGGTGGCCTACAAATTTACATTTTTAACCTAGCGAATATATGACGCACCTGAGCAACGAACTTTTAAAAGTCTGGTTTATTTTTTCGTTCAGCCTTGGCTGTTGGACGTGTTTTAATTTGCTGATCAGCAAACGGGGCGATAAGCGAATCAAATATTCCATTCTAGGTTTTATTATTCTGCTGCTAGTACCACCGCTCAATGCCTATATTAATTTGGCGAACAACGAGCCAATTGGTTGGCTATTGATTTTGAGCCAAAAATTAACCTGGTGCTACGGCCCCATTCTGGTGGCACTTATCAAGCACATTTTGTTGCGACCTTTTAGTCGCTCTATCTATGCAGTTCAATTCATTCCGTTTGTACTAGCCGCAACTCATGAAATAGTGAATCTAGGTTTAATAAGTTTTCCATTGATGGTAACGCTGTTATTCATTCAGGTTTTTAGTTATCTGAGTTATGCGGCATGGTTACTTTTTTCTGAGCGCACACGTTTGTTAAAACTCACGCAGCAATTTAAAAACACGAGTTACTATTGGCTGATTTTTTTAGTGTCTAGTCTATTCCTAATAATGTTGGTAGATCTTTGGGTTTTTACCCTCGCTCTCGGCGGCCAGCGTCCTCCCCTCACGGCGTTGGCGGTCGTCGCCGGCCTTATCGCTATTTTTGTAAATGCTATCGCCCTCTTCTCCCTATACCAACCAGAGGTTTTCTTTCACGAAATAACACAGGAAGATGAAAAAGAAGAATTGCAGCAACCTAATTTACGCAGCATAGAACTGAGCGCCGAAGCCGCACGCCAACTGGATGAGCAATTGATGGCACTGGTAAAAAGCCATAAACCGCATCTGGATGAAACTATCTCCCTACAAAAACTTGCCTCACTACTTGGTGTGACCAGCCATCAATTATCCGAGCTACTCAACATCCACAAATCCACCAGCTTCTACGATTTTCTCAATGAACTTCGTTATCAGGAATCCATCAATTTCCTCAAAGATTACGAGCAAGATCTAACTATCTCGGATATTGCCTATCGTTCGGGCTTTAATAATCGCAATAGTTTTTACAAGGTATTCAAGCAGAAAACAGGATTAACGCCGCTGCAATATAAAAAATCTAACAGTCAATAAAAAATTCTTGTACGTTAGTAGGCTCGCTCAAGCTAAATCAACATAAAAGTTAGATTGTTGTAGTATCTAACCTCCCAATAATAATTCATACTAAGCAATTTGTACTTGGATAAACTTCGACATGCATTTTTTGTTGTCTAGTGACGATGATATGCATGATGTATATGTGGACTGAAGCTTGCATGAAAAAGCCAAGCTAAAAGCTTGACTTTTTCATTTACGAAATTAACAAAACATGTATTGTTTATACTACTTTTTGAGAAGGTCTAACAAAATGGGAATAATTTCTATCAAAGCTGCTTTTTGACAGTAATGCATGAAGCCAATGCAAGTACGCCTGGCTGACAGGAGTTACCTCGAAACCACCAATTTCCATCAGCCTTCTTCTCAACAACAGCAAATTCACCTGCACCAAAAAATTTTCCCCTTATCCCCGACAAATAGCAGGCTATATTTTTTCCACTAGATATCATTTCATCTTTACTTATACATGGATTTCCATTGCTATTCATATCGTACCATTTGGAAATTAGTAGCTCGAATTGAGGATCAATTGCTTCTTGCGCAGCCTGAAGCTTTTCAACTCTCGTATTCAGTTCAGAGACCTCCTTATCTACTTTATTTGCACGGCTAATTAAATAGTCTTTATCGCATCGTTTATACATTGGTATGGTTACTGGATATTGGGACACATCAATTGAAATTAATGTCTCAGGTAAGCATTTCACTTTTTCTCCTAGCACTAGCTGTTCAACCTCCTGTCTTTCACAAGTGAATAGCACATACCCCCCAGCATGAATAACTCTATTCTTAAACAATCCAGGGCTGTCGCTATCCCTACCATCTATTTTACATTTGACATTCGCTGAAGGATTTTTTCTTAATCCGCTGAATTCCAAATCTCCAGCGTTTGTCCACTTGACCGAAACTGAAACTGCATTCTCACTTGGTGTGAATGTTGGCTCTACTTGAAGCCCAGCTTTATAAGCATCCACACATTTCGTAAAGGCATTCATTGCAGCATCGGATACAGTTTTTTGAGTTTGTAAACCTAATTTGTTAAACCATATCTCACCATAGGTGCCTCCACATTCCTGATGCTGCTTCTCACTTATATTAGTCGTACCACTTGATCCTCCAATATCAAAAAGTTTGTATGATGCTTCAATTTGCGCTTTTTGAGAGATTGTCGCTTTGTCATATTCAGCCATACAAAAATTAGCTTTATCCAGTTCGTAACGCTGATTTTGAGAAATGGTTTGATATTGATTATAGTTTGCAGATTTTAATAAAGCCTCACATACGTTTTGAGCATAAGCGTCTGAGATAAATAAGGTCAGGGTCAGTATCCAAAAATATTTCATATTATTTCCTCAAATTAATGACATTTATATTTAGATGTGCTGCTTTAATTTATAGCCTTTTGTGTGAGAAGCCTCCCCCCTTAAATGGGTTGTACTTTGTTCACTTTTCCTTCTAGAATAAAAAAATATCGTAACTCTCACGATAGGATGCGGATATGGACGGGGATAGACTTAGCGATTATGAAAATAAAATTATTGCAGCGATTTATGATTCGGCGCTTGAATCATCAAAATGGAGGGCAGTGCTGGCGGATATCTGTCAGTACGTTGATGCGGATGAAGCTTCCTTATTATTTTACGATGCCCAACACCCCCAACGAAACTTTGTTGTTACTGCGTTCAACCTAAATAATGATGGGTTTGTGCGAGAACATTTAAAAGATGAGGCAGAAAAAGTTAAACTGCTTTTTAACGGTGTATCACCAGGAAAAGTTTTCACCTCAACAGATATCGCTTCAAGAATTGGAATTAGTTATGAGGAATATGTTGGTGAAGCAACCAAGATTGCAGAGCGAAAGCAGCTCGAAGTTCGGGTAGGAATTCCTTTACTATCGGGTGAAATTATTAATGCGGCAATGGGTGTTCACTGCTTTCACGGAAGCTCAGCACTTACACAGCATGCAATAAATTTCATTGAAATACTTAGCCCCCATTTGGTGCGCGCTTTACAAATCCATAATCATTTCAGTATTTTAAAAGCGGAAAAAAATACGCTGCTGGAAGCTATTAAACATGCAAATTTGGCTGTGTTGATGCTTAATGCTCAGTCTCGTATTGTGTTCACTAGCC
>CBHTVU010000314.1:0-3976 GCA_966096785.1 uncultured Gammaproteobacteria bacterium
GAAGTGGGTCTAGGAAAAACCATTGAAGCTGGTTTAGTGTTGCATCAACAATTAATCAGTGGTCGTGTCAATCGCGCGCTGATTGTTGTGCCCAATAGTTTGCAACATCAATGGCTAGTGGAAATGCTGCGCCGATTTAATTTGGCGTTTACCTTATTGGATGAAAAGCGCTGCCAAGCTATTGAAGGGTTGGATAGCTTTGAAGAGTCAATTGATTTTATCGACGATTTTAATGATGACGTCGAACGCGAAAAAACCAGCGACAATCCCTTTGAGTCTGCACAATTAATTTTATGCTCTCTGGATTTTTTAACAAAAAATCCAAATCGCTATCAACAAGCGCTGGAAGCGAGCTGGGATTTACTCTTGGTAGATGAAGCTCATCATCTCCAATGGAGTGAGAAAAATGTCAGTGTTGCCTATCAATGCATCGAAGGCTTGGCAAAAGTTGCAAAAGGTTTGCTTCTGCTAACAGCCACACCAGAACAACTTGGTTTGGAAAGTCATTTCGCGCGTTTACGTTTGTTAGACCCAGATCGCTATTACGATCTTGAAAAATTTATTGCGGAACAAAAATCATATCAACCGCTAAATGATTTGGTGCAAGCGCTTTTAGCTGCGCATATTGAAGAAGCTAAAGCCATACCTACACATTTGGTTAAACAGCTTGCAGATTATCTGCCGAAAGAAACCATAACTGAATTAGGCGAGCTGGCGGCGCAGGAAAGTCTTGGCCAAGCTGCGGATAAAGCTATAAGTTATCTACTGGACAGGCATGGAACAGGCCGGGTTTTATTTCGCAATACCCGAAATTCTGTCGCAGGTTTCCCTGAACGAAAATTACACCAATATCCATTACAAATTGATAACGAACATGTCACCGCTATTCGTTTGTTACCATTGGAAAAACAGCTTCGTATAGAAACCTATTGGCAGCACCAGGCAAATGACTGGTGGTTAGATGACCCGCGCGTAAATTGGTTGAGTGAATGGCTTAAACAAAATCGCCGTAAAAAGGTACTCGTCATTTGCGCCAGTGCAGATACCGCGCAAACGCTTGAAGATTATTTGCGTTTACGAAAAGGCTTGCTAACAGCGGTATTTCATGAAGGTTTAAATTTAATTGAGCGCGATCGTGCAGCAGCTTATTTTGCGGACATGGAGGAGGGGGCTCAGGTATTAATTTGCTCTGAAATTGGTAGTGAAGGAAGAAATTTCCAATTTGCGCAAGATTTAGTGTTATTTGATTTACCGCTTAACCCCGACCTATTGGAGCAGCGTATTGGACGCTTGGATCGTATTGGGCAAACCGCTACCGTAAATATACATACGCCATTCTATGTAGGAAGCGCGCAGGAAAAACTTATTAGCTGGTACCACAGCGGCCTTAATGCATTCGAAAAAACCTGTGCTATTGGGCAAAATGTTTACATGGAATTCGTAGAAAGTTTATTGCCAGCACTCGTTAATGAAAATGAAAACGCATTTAATAAATTGTTACAGGATACAAAATATTACGCAGAAAATTTGGTGAGCCAATTGCAAAAAGGGCGTGACCGCTTATTAGAATTAAATTCTTGCAAGCCCGCGCAGGCAGCGGTGTTAGTCAATGCGCTTACTGAAAAAGACGAAGACAAGAATTTATCTAATTACCTTGACGCGGTGTTTGATGCGTTCGGAATAGACTCGGAAAAACACAGTGAACACAGTTTAGTGATTCACCCCAGTGATCATATGCGAGTTGAACAGTTTCCTGGTTTACCTGAATCTGGTTTAACTATCACTTATCAGCGTCAACAGGCATTGTCTCGAGAAGATATGCAATTTGTGACCTGGGAACATCCGTTAGTGCGTGGTGCGCAAGAACTTATATCGCTCACTGAGTTTGGTAACACAGCGTTTTGCACTTTGAAATTGCCGCCATTAAAACCCGGTAACTTGATGTTAGAAGCGCTCTACATATTGCATTGCCCCGCACCCGCAGAGTTGCAGCTATTCCGTCATATGCCACAATCATTATTACGTGTACTGCTCGACCACAATGGCAAAGATTTAAATTCAGTATTAAGTATTGATCAGCTCGGCAAATTGTTGCAGAAAATCCCACGCAATAATGCACAAGAACTGGTTCGCCACGCGCGCCCAACATTGGTTGAAATGTTGCAAAAAGCGGAAGATAAAGCCAAGCCGCAACAAACTGCCCTGATTTCCGCCGCGCAACAAAAAGTCAGTGAAGAATTAAATGCAGAACTGGATCGTATGAAGGCATTGGCAAAAGTTAATCCTAATGTGCGCCAGTCTGAAATTGATTATTTACAAGAGCGTTTAGCTGCAAGCCAGCATTATTTATCGCAAGCGAAATTACGATTGGATTCGCTCCGCGTAATAATGACTGTTTAATAATTTGGCGATTCTTTATTCTTAATATTGAATCGTCATCCTCATCTAGCGCGTAGCTGAGGATGACGATTCCCATAAAAATTAATTTTGGAACTTCTATGTACATATTCTCTGTAAATGCCAAAGCAAAAAAAGCGCGTGACGGTGTTAAAGAAGGGCAGGTTGTTCCCTTTATTGTCTATATTAACTTTATTGATTTATTTGGCGCAGAACAATTGTGCAAGGTTTATCTGATGCGCGCAGGCTTCACTGAAATTGACATCGAAAAGAAAAAATTAGTCCCGAGTACTTTGACTAGCGATCCGCGTGTTGTCGCTGCAGATAAAGCTATGTCGGAAGCAATTAAATCCGGTTACATGATCCAAATGTTTGATGAATAATTGATTTTCGATTGTAAAATACGCGTCGTGGGTGGTAATTCAACCGAGTAAGGATGTAAGCACTATGTTTAGGCAAATTCATTTATTAGTTTTTGTGAGTATGTGCTTTTTAACTTCTTGTGGTGGTGGGTCGTCAGGGTCTGCGGCTTCTTCATCTCCAAATAGCTCAAGTAATTCTTTTTCAATATCTAGCTCGTCATACACCAGCTCTTCAATATCTTCCATTTCAAATGTTACCCCTGTACCGGATTTAAAAGTCACGACTCATGGCCTAACTGTGTATGTAGACACTACTGGATCGGTTGATGCTGACGGCGATATTCTAAAACGCACAATTGATTTCGGTGACGGCACTCACATTAGTTATCCTACGGCTTGGCACACGTATAAAGAACCAGGTGATTATTTAATTCAATTGAGCGTGACGGATGGCAAAACAGGAACTCTATCCAAAACTCAGCTGGTTTCTGTTTCCTCTGTTGCAGGAAACCATGCTCCCATTGCGCGTCTGACAACTTCACGTGAACTTAATGCCATAGGTGCTCGCGGTTCTTCTTCATTTGATCTTGAGGGAACACCACTTACTTACGAGTGGGATTTCGGTGAAGGTGCATTTACAGATGAGCACTCTATATATATTCAGGCGTGCGGGAACGGCTCGAGTTCTTCAGCTGGATCTACAAGTTCGGCATCAAGCTCAGGAAACACCAGATCAGTTCGATTAATAACTTTAACTGTGAGTGATGGCGAATTAAAAGATAGCATTCAGGCTAGCGGTGGCGGTGGCGAATGTACGATCGTTGATGATTTGTTACCGGATCCGGAATTTACTTATCAGGTTAATGGAAATAAAGTGTCTGTTGACGCGAGCGACTCTCGCTATGATATTTACCTTGGCTGGGACTTTGGTGATGGAGCTTCAGGTTCTGGTCTATTGGCGTCACACACCTACGCGACCACTGGCACCTACGATATAACGCTGAATGTTGAGGGTCCAAGTTTGTTTAGCCGTTCACTTACAAAATCTGTAGTCGTGGGTGCTATGAGCAGCAGTTCAATTTTATCATCCAGTTCAGTCATTTCGAGTTCGTCTTCATCAAGCTCACAAGGTTCAAGTGATCGCAATAGCTACACAGCACCACGCGCAACAACTGCACCTGTTATTGATGGTGTAGTAGATAGCGTGTGGGATCGCG
>CBHTVU010000315.1:0-3967 GCA_966096785.1 uncultured Gammaproteobacteria bacterium
AAAACTACGGGTTACACCTATGATGCATTAGGTCGTTTGACCTATGTTGCAGATTCTGTGAACGGTAATCGTGATTACGATTACGACAAGGCGGGTAACCGCGTTAATGTTGCAGCCGGTACAGGCAGTGACGCGGCCTCTGAAGCTACGGCATTCACATTTTCTGCACCCACCGGGTTATCTAAATCCCTTATTGCCAATTGCGCGTGGCGAGCTCAATGGAATCCCGTAACCAATGCATATCAATATTATGTGATTGATACCAGTGGAAGTGGCGTATACGTTACAACCACTTACGCTGATATTGGTTGCCCGAGTAATAATTCTTCAGCGAATATGCCGAAAAGCGTACAGGCCTGTAATGCCAATAAAGTGTGTGGAACTAAAGCACTGTTTCCCCAATAAGGATGATTAAAATGAAAAAAATATTATGTTTAATGTTGGTATTTTCCTGTTCTGCTTTTGCGCTTGAGCAAAATCCAGTTGCGCCACCCAAAGTTGACATTGCTGATAAGTACGGAGTTAATTTGCAGACTGGCCAACTTGCGCGAACACTCAATACGGTTTCCATCGGCGGAGAACTTGGTTTAACTCATCAGGTGCAGCTTTATACCGATTTATTGGCGGAAAATCCTTACTACGGATTTGTCGATGGTTTTGCAGGTAGTGTGACTCCAAAAAATATTTCCGAAAACGCACTTCAAGTTATTACTGACGGAAGTGGATATCCCATGTTCTTTCGGGATACTGGTGGATATGAATACGATAACACCAAAAGAATCAGTGTAATGAGAGCTTATGGGCCAGCAGGGAGCCAAGATTTTTTGGTTTATCAAAATGATGTATTGAATAGAGATGCTTCAGCTCTTAATGGTAGTGGCATAACTTTTAAATCCGTGGGAGACGCTCGACATACACTGATACGAAACGCCGATAAAAGTTACCTTTGGACAACACCGGATGGAACAACGTCAAAATATTCGTGCGCTACGTTTGTAGGATGCTCAATAGAAATAACGTATCCCAATGGCTTTAAAGTCCGTGTAGCCTATAAAGCCGTCACCACCAACACCGGGTTCATGTTGAAGTACCAGCTTTTTACCCCAGGTTTGACTTCTACACCAGGTCAAATCGTAGGGATTAACCTCGCGAACCAATACTGTTCAGCCGATGCTGAAAGTTGTCCAACCAGCGGCTGGCCTACAGCCACATTCACTTGGCCGTTAGGTACTCCCGGTGTTTTTAAGCAACTTGGTCTTCCGTCAAGCAGCTATTTAATCAAGCTTGTTAATAGCGCGGGAACTACTGAAATCCAATATCAGCCGGAGAATGTATGCATAACCGCCCTACCTTATGATAATTATGAAGACCCTGGTTGCGTAGCAAACCCACTTGGAGATACAAAATGGTCTCCACGTTTGCGCAGTATTAAAACGCCAGAAAGTACCATCCCTAATTATCAATACGCCTACAAAAACATAGGTAAAGTAAACGAGTTGCACACGGGATCCCTCGCGACCTACAGTTATTGGCAGCTCAGTACCAGATCCGGTCAGATCGTTAGCGCAACATTGAATGGTTCCGATACTGAGTATTATTTTGGTCCGGAAACAGCAGGTGAGGGTGCATACACTCGTGGTAGTTATGAGGTATCAGTGGAGTCGCAACGTTATGAGCTGAATGTAATTAATGAAGTTATGTCCCAAAAAAGCGGTACTTACGAATACTATCCAGATTTACGAAAATTTGTTCAGTTCCATACTCCACTTAAAGGCCAGGGACCAAAGAAACATTATTATTATGAAGGTCCGAAAGGCAACCTCAGTAAGATTACTGCCGTGACACCATCTGGGGAGGTTTTGCTGCAAAAAGCGATTTATGGTGGTTACGATTCAGATGGAAAGTGTCGCTTCTTCAAGACATGTAACAAACCAACGGAAGTTACAGATGCAAACAATAATGTGACGAATTACTACTATGACTCGCTAGGACGTTTCGCTAACCCTGTCAAAATCCTGGGGCCTGCTGCAAAAGCAGGTGGAATAAGACCTGGGACTGTCTACAACTACGTCCCTATGTACGCCTCCTACAAACGCAATGGCGAGACCATTACCCAGGATCCCGATCCCGTCTGGATGCTAAATAGTGAACACACCTGTATTTCCTCTGTAATTAACGATACTGGTTGTGACGGTGGCGATGTAGACACCATCAGAACGACTTATTACTACGGACCACAAACTTCAGGTGTGGCCAACAATTTATTGTTGCGTGGTAAAAGTGTAACGGCAGACGGCAATCCATCGGTTCGTGTTACCTGTTATGAATATGACAAGACCGGGAAATTAATGGGGGAAACAAAACCCAAGGGTAATTCCACCGACGTGCAAAGCTGTCAATAAGGAGATGACGATGAATATTTTAGGAAATCGAATTAAGTTTTCTGCGTTGTCTATGATCGTTTTGTCGGCAACAATTTTTATGAGCGGAACCGTACACGCTGCACAAATGCAAGCGCCCTACAAAACTGTGTATCGTTATGACCCTAATTCAGGATTAAAGACTGGAGTAATTTCGCCTGATGCAGATACCGATTCTCTGGATTACCTTGCACAACGCTACACCTATGGTGATACCTCTCGCCCTTCGTTAGTGACCCTAATCGAATCGGGTAGTTTGAAATATTGGTTAGACGATTCATACACGCCCTCTCAATGGACGGGTTACACCGTTTACTCAACCCAAGGTTTTGAATACGACAGTTACGGTCGGAAAACAAAAGAATGGATAAAAGATAAGGACCTTAATTTTGAAACCCTAACGCAATACGCCTACAACGCTAAAGGATTGGTTGAATGCAAAGCACAACGCATGAACAAGAATTCTTTCAGTACCATTCAGCTAAATGCGTGTACGGCAGATGCAGTAGGTTCTGATGGGCCAGACAGAATCACACGTTATACCTATGATGATTTGGATCAGGTGCTCACAGAAGTAAGAGCCTATGCAACTCCACTTCAACAAACCTATGTCACTAACACCTATGATGGTTATTTACTCAAAACCCAAACCGATGCGAATGGCAATAAAACCGAGTTGAATTACGATCCGCAATTTGGCCGTTTAACGCATCGTTATTATCCATCGCCAACTACTACGGGTTCGGTGAATTATTCGGATTACAACCAATACCATTATGATTTAAATGGCAACATGGATTGGGAGCGTAAACGCAATGGCACAGAAATTACTTACACGATTGATAACAACAATCGCGTGATTGTTAAAAATTACAACACGACGCAACGTGACATTTACTACAAATACGATTTGCGTGGTCTTCAAACCCGGGCGGCGTTTGGAACTTCTCTCAGTAATTCAGAATTGGTAACCGCGGATCGCACCGAACAAAATTACGATGGCTTTGGTAATTTGACGAAAGACCTTGTGTATATGAATGGTGTAGGGCGAGCGATGCAAGGCAAGTATGACGCCCACAACAATCGCGTTAAAGTGACTCATAATGACACCGCAACTTATTTCACCTATGAGTACGACAGATTAGACAGGCTCGGTGTTATTTATGAACTTGCCGGAACGCGCATGCTGCAAATTGATTATTTGCTGGATGGACATCGTAAACGTATTTATCGCCGCAGTGGAATTTCCAGCACAAATTACAGCTTTACTGATGGTGTGCGATTGGATGGATTTACGCAGGATTTTCCCAACAACGCGTACGATTTAACAAATACATTTGCATACAACGCAGCGAGTCAAGTTACACAGCTGACCCAAAGCAATAGTTTGTATTACTACACGGGCAATGAAGATCGCACCGGAAATTACACGCCGGATGGATTGAATCGTTACACCTATGTGGGTGGAGCAACTCAAGGGCAAGGCCAGCCCATGGGTTACGATGCTAATAGCAATCTCACCAACGATGGAACGCTGATCTACAAAT
>CBHTVU010000316.1:0-3952 GCA_966096785.1 uncultured Gammaproteobacteria bacterium
CAAAACCCGGCAAGGTCAGGATCGGACCATCGAAAACCGTGCAGGTAAACAGCGGCTTTCTTGGCAGCACCCAAGGTTTTTGAGCACAGGCCGCAGATGGGTCGCCAAGAGGGTGACTTGGCTGGGTGCAGACGAGATTCCGAGCTTATCGGTCATCTAGCAACCATCTGGAGGAACGGCAATTTTCGCAGGTGAAGCGGGGATGTCAAGAAAAAAAGCCAAAATGTGTTTATTTTCAAATAATTGATAGTAAGCGACGCCACTTAAATCGTTTGTCGCTGTCAGACACCTGACTTAAACTCCGCATCCAAAAGTGGGCAGACAGGCTGCTCAAACCTTATAGATAAGCACCTAAAGAGATACGACTATGAAATCACGCGCTGCCGTTGCCTTCGCTGCTGGAAAACCACTTGAGTTGGTTGAAATTGATGTTCAGGACCCGAAGGCGGGCGAGGTTTTGGTGCGGATTGTCGCCACCAGTGTTTGCCATACGGATGCCTATACCCTGTCCGGTTCCGATCCTGAGGGCTTGTTTCCGGCGGTGCTTGGCCATGAAGGTGCGGGAGTAGTCGAAGCAATTGGTGAAGGCGTGACTAGTCTAAAAGTCGGTGACCATGTGATTCCGCTTTATACAGCCGAGTGTCGTCAGTGCAAATTTTGTTTGTCTGGCAAAACCAATTTGTGTGGCGCTGTGCGCGCAACCCAGGGTAAAGGCGTAATGCCCGATGGGACATCGCGTTTCTCGCTAGATGGTAAACCTCTCTTTCATTACATGGGTACCTCGACCTTCTCCGAGTACACCGTATTACCCGAGGTTTCGCTTGCCAAAGTTTCCAAAGAAGCCCCGCTGGATAAGATCTGCCTTTTAGGCTGTGGCGTAACTACTGGAATAGGCGCCGTTTTTAATACCGCTAAAGTGACGCCCGGTTCGACTGTTGCTGTTTTCGGTTTAGGGGCAATTGGTCTTGCTGTGATTCAGGGCGCGGTAATGGCTCAGGCAAAACGTATTATTGCCATCGACGTGAATCCGGATAAATTTGCCCTGGCGAAGCAATTCGGCGCGACCGATTTTGTCAATCCAAAGGATCATGCTGATCTAATCCAGCAAGTGATTGTCGATATGACAGATGGGGGCGTGGACTACTCCTTTGAGTGCATCGGCAACGTGAATGTTATGCGCTCTGCATTAGAGGCATGCCATAAAGGCTGGGGAGAATCCATCATCATCGGCGTTGCTGGTGCGGGTCAGGAGATATCGACTCGTCCATTTCAACTGGTAACCGGACGCGTCTGGAGGGGTTCTGCGTTCGGTGGGGTAAAAGGCCGCACACAGCTACCTGGATATGTGGAGCGCTATATGCAAGGTGAAATTAAGATCGACGAATTTATCACCCACACTATGTCGTTCGAACAGATAAATCATGCGTTTGATTTGTTGCACGAAGGCAAAAGTATCCGAACGGTACTGCATTTTTAAATTGAATAACGAGTAATAAAAAGTTGAGTAATAGCATGTCCAATACCGATTTAACGCTTCTGTCCTCCGTCAAAAGTTTTGGCGGGTGGATAAAGCGGTTCCAACACCAATCAAGCGTTCTCGATTGCGCAATGACATTTTCCATCTACCTCCCACCCCAAGCCGAAGCCGCTGCGGTTCCACTACTTTGGTGGCTTTCCGGATTAACCTGCACCGATGAAAATTTTATGCAGAAAGCAGGTGCACAACAACTGGCTTCAAAATTGGGAATCGCCATTATCTGCCCGGATACCAGTCCGCGAGATGTAAAAATTGCCGGAGCTGATGACAGTTACGACTTTGGTTCCGGCGCGGGCTTTTATGTGAACGCCTCTCAAAAGCCCTGGAACAAACATTACAAAATGTACGATTACATTGCCGAAGAACTTCCCAAAGTTGCCAGAGCAAATTTTTCACTTTCAGGAAAAGAAAGTATTAGTGGTCATTCCATGGGTGGCCACGGCGCTATGGTGTTGGCGCTGCGTCAACCGGGGCGTTACGCATCAGTTTCTGCCTTTGCACCTATCGTTAATCCAAGTACCAGCCCCTGGGGACAAAAAGCATTTACGGGTTATCTTGGAAATGATCAACAAACGTGGGCTGAATACGATGCTTATGCTTTGATAAAAAAAGGCGAATCAAAACAGCCGCTGTTTATTGATCAGGGTGAAGCCGATAATTATCTTAATGATCAATTACGTCCTGAATTACTTGAGCAAATTTGCCATCAACGTCAGCACCCGTTGGTGTTAAGACGGCAAGAAGGCTACGATCACAGCTATTATTTTATCGCGACATTTATCGACGAACATTTGCGCTACCACGCTCAACATTTATCGTAAAATTTTTGCGACAACACACTGACATTTATTTCGTTTAAATCATCATTAAGCCGGCGAGCTAGCACAACTTTTTTAACAATGTGTTATCTCGCTGTAGCATCAAAGTGGCTTTTACAAGATTGCAAAGCCTATACTCTCGCCTCCTCACACAGAGGAAAAACTAAAATCGTTAAATGAATTAAGGAGAAGACCATGGCAGAAACCATAGATATTTTAACTATTACAGAGCGTATCAAATTCGAAGGTGGCGAAAGACTTATTATTAGTGATGATGCTCTCACGATTGCAGCACCCAACCTTTTTTTAGATTCTCAAGTGCGCATTTCTAATGGGTTTGATCTGAGCGGCCCAATACAAATGGAGGGTACCGTAAAACTTGATGGCTTCTTAGATGTTGCGGGTGGAGTACATATAAGATCTCGCGAAGGGGAAGCAACTCCCGGCTTGGAATCCTTTAATGGAGCGGTTCTGAATGGCATAGGAATTGGAGCTGGCCTAGGCCACGGTGTAACGATTGATGTGCCGGCTCAACCATCTCCACACGAGACTGTAGGCACAGTATCCAAAGCACATAATTTACGTTTTTATTCTTACAACAATATTTATTTTCACACTAAGGATCCATCGGTTATCAAAATGAGCCTGGATCAAAATGGTAATCTGGCTGTTAAAGGCACCTTGCAAGTTGGAAAAAATATTACGTTTGATAGCGGGCTAACCGTTGACACCACTTTTAAATCCACTGTTGACGCCTCTAATGATGGTTATGGTGGAACACCGACAACACCGGGCCCACGCAATCCGTTAACCATTTTAAACAACTTGAATAATGCCAATTCATTAGTAATAGAAGTTGATGCATCTAACAGCAATGCAGGTAATCTGGTTTTGTGGTGGAAATCAAATGGAAAGAAATACAAAACAATTCTTACCGGAACACCCGTATAAAATATTTTCTCATGCGTAAAAAATATTGAGTATTTTTAAATCCTAAATAAAAAAGCCCCGACAATTTAAAATGTCGGGGCTTTTTTATTTCTGAGGAAATAGCTATTTATGCGCGAATTTCTTGCGAAAAATAAACAAGCCAGCAAAAATAACAATCAACACAGCGGGGAATAATGCAAGATTTTGCAGAGTTGCTTGTCCTGCGGTAAGTTCAACAGCTTCTGGAGGAACGCCTTTAGCTATTGCTTCAGCTTTGGCATCATCGATCCACCCGCCGATCACCGGGTTCCACATACTCATTGAAAACATTCCCGCACCACCGAGCAATGACATCCCCAAGGCGCCAGTTTTAGGTTGATATTCGCTGATAAAACCAATCATGGTTGGCCAGAAATAAGTTACGCCCAAAGCAAATACCATCGCAGAAACATAAACCATAGTGCCCGACGCACTACTTAGTAAATAAATACCAATGGTGGTAACAATCGCCGACAAAAGTAAAACACCGACAGGATTTAATGCCTCAACAATCGGGCCTGCAAAGAAACGGCCCAATGCCATCAAGCCTGTCACCAAAGCTAACACCAACATAGGGTGTGCACCTGACGCACCGAAAATGCGATCTACCCATTGCTGCGTGCCAAAC
>CBHTVU010000317.1:0-3949 GCA_966096785.1 uncultured Gammaproteobacteria bacterium
GCGATAGGCAATAAAAATAAATTGGCGAGCGCAACACCGTAGATAGTGGCAACAAAGGCAATGGCGATACCGGGACCTAGCAACGCGGGATCAGCGAGATTATTCATTACATGAATAAGCCCCATAACGGCACCAATAATTCCAATCGTAGGAGCATAACCACCCATACTTTCATAAAACTTTACCGCGTCGTAATCGCGCTGTTCATCCAAAATTAAATCAGATTCCAAAATTCTGCGAATGGCTTCCGGCTCACTACCGTCAACCAATAATTGCAAACCTTTTTTCGCAAATTTATCTTTTTCTTTCTCCGCGATTTCTTCCAAACCGAGCAAGCCATCTTTGCGTGCCGCATTAGCCCAGCGAACTAACTTAGCTATACCTTCTTTAAACGGTGAATAAGGTGGATTAAACACCCATTTAAAAATGTTCAGCGCACGCTTTAAACTTTGTTTGGGAGTTTGCAAAATGGCGGCAGCGAGTGTCCCACCAAAAACAATCAACGCAGCAGAACCATTCGCTAACGAATGAATAGATCCACCCTCGGCAAAATTGCCACCAATAATGACAGCAAAGCCAAGTACTACACCGACTATGCTGAGAAAATCCATTACACAACCTCACGAGCTAAACGCGGCCCGATATCTTTCAAACTTAAGACGCGATCGGTATAACCTGCTCTGGCAACTGCCATGGGCATACCGTAGATAACGCAGCTTGCTTCATCTTGTGACCAAAGTTGTGAGCCAGCTTCTTTCAACAAACCGGCGCCTTTGCAACCATCAGAACCCATGCCGGTTAATACAACGCCTAAAACTTTATCGCCATAAATATTCGCCGCAGAACCGAAGGTAATGTCTAGCGAAGGTTTGTAGGTGACGCGATCATCGTCTGGCAAAATGCGCACCGATCCACCGTTGCGTTTGTCCAGCATTAATTGTTTTCCACCGGGTGCAAGCAGTGCTAAACCTGGTTCCAGTACATCACCATCTACAGCTTCTCGCACGCGGATGTTGCATTGCTTGTTCAATCGCTCAGCAAAGGCTTTCGTAAAATTTTCCGGCATATGTTGAACCAACACAATTGGAATATGAAAATGTTGCGGCAGTGCGAGCAACACTTCTGTTAAAGCAACGGGGCCACCGGTAGAAGCACCAATAACCAAAATTTTTGGCTGCCGTTTTAAACGGTAGCTTTCAAAATTTGATGTAGGTTTTGATGCTGCCGCTGTGTTTGTCGCAATGGGAGCGATTGCCAATTCAGCAACAGGAATTTTTGCCGGCGAAGTGTCGGTGTTCAGGGTACGTATCGGTACTGACTGAGTGGCTTGTGAAGTAATAGGAGCGGCTTGCGCTGGTTGGCCTGCTTTTGCAAGAGAAATTAAACGCTCATGTAATTTTTTCTTGAGTGACGCAGAGCTGCGAGAAACCTCGGCAAAATCTTTTGCGATAAAATCAAGTGCGCCTGCGGCCAAAGCGTCCAACGTGACCTTTGCGCCTTCATAGGTGAGCGATGAGAACATAATGATGGGAACTTTGCGACTCGCCAAAATATGTTTAATCGCAGTGATGCCATCCATCACCGGCATTTCAAAATCCATGGTGATTATATCGGGTTTTAAACTCTCGGCTTTTTCGATAGCTTCGCGACCATTACTGGCGATGCCAACAACTTTTAGCTCCGGGTGCTCATTAATAATTTCTTTCAATCTGTGCTGAAAGAAATTTGAATCATCAACCACTAGCACCCGTACCGGCATGAAAATTTACTCCGAGCCACTAATGGCATCTGTCCTAAACGGAATTGGCTAACTATGATCTATGCAGAATCAGGTATGACCCCAAGAGGTTGATCCTTTGGCATAACGGCGAAGCAAACTGGGGATATCCAAAATCAACGCTATGGTTCCGTCACCCGTTATAGTTGCACCAGCCATACCGGGCGTACCCTGCAACATTTTACCCAGGGGTTTAATAACGACCTCCTCCTGGCCAATTAATTGATCTACTACAAAACCAACGCGACGTGTACCCACAGTGACTATAACAACGTGTGCAAAATCTTTGCGTGCGTTAGTTCCAGCATTCTTAATCAACCATTCTTTTAAATAAAACAATGGAATGGCTTGGTCACGAATAGCTATGCAATTTTGTCCATCTACCACATGGCTTTTAGATAAATCCATGTGAAAAATTTCATTCACACTCACCAGCGGCAACGCAAAGGTTTGTTTGCCGAGCATGATCATCAGTGTCGGCATAATGGCGAGCGTAAGCGGTACTTTAATAAGAAAACGCGTACCCTTGCCGAGGGTAGATTGAATTTCAACGGTGCCATTAAGTTGACTGATTTTGGTTTTCACCACATCCATACCAACGCCACGGCCGGACACATCTGAAATTTCTTTTTTGGTAGAAAAGCCTGGTGCGAAAATTAAATTAAATGCTTCTATATCTGATAAACGCGCAGCTGTGTCTTCATCGTACAAACCTTTTTCAACCGCAACACGACGCAATTTAACCGGGTCCATACCTGCGCCATCATCGCTGATGCACAACAAAATATGATCGCCTTCCTGCTCGGCCGATAACACAACCTGACCCGTCCGAGGCTTACCATTAGCTTCGCGTATATCCGGGAACTCAACACCATGATCAACTGAGTTACGTACCAAGTGAACAAGCGGATCTGCAAGTGCCTCTACCAGATTTTTATCCAAATCTGTCTCTTCACCCACCAACTCCAAATTAATTTCTTTTTTCAATTGGCGAGCGAGATCGCGTACTACACGAGGAAAACGGCCGAATACTTTTTTAATCGGCTGCATGCGGGTTTTCATAACAGATGTTTGTAAATCCGCAGTTACAACGTCCAGATTTGCTACCGCTTTTACCAGAGCTTCATTGGTGGATGTATCACCCAGACGAACCAAACGGTTGCGCACCAACACCAACTCGCCAACCATATTCATAATATCGTCGAGGCGTTGTGTATCAACACGTACCGTTGTTTCTACACCTGCAGGATTATCTTTATCACCCGCTGGCGCTGCATTAGTCGCAGCAGACGAGGAAGCAACAGGTTTAGGAGCTTCGGTTTTTGCAGGTTCATTTTTTGGTACTGGTGCAGCCGATTTTGCTACCGCTGGAGCAGCAGGTTTCGCTACAGGTGCAGCAGGTTTTGCGGTGGAAGTCGCTGGTGATGGCGACGCAGCCGCAGGTTTCGTCGCAAGGGTAGGACCTTTGCCTTTACCATGCAGTTGATCAAGCAGTGCTTCAAATTCATCGTCGTTAATTAAATCTGAACTACTCGTTGAGGCCGCTGGAGTACCTATTCCTGCAGGTGCTTTTTCAGGAGCAGATTTTTGAGTTTCAATGCCCGGTCCTTTACCTTTACCGTGTAATTGATCAAGCAGAGCTTCGAATTCGTCGTCAGTAATTTCATCCCCGGTGGCGACTACCCCAGTGGATGCTGCGCTCGCGGCCTCGTTACTTACACCGGGAGATTCAGTGACGGGATTTGTTTGCGCGGGTTTTGATGATGGTGCTTTGCCCTTACCATGCAATTGATCAAGGAGCGCATCAAATTCGTCTTCAGTAATTTCGTCGCCAGTCGATGCTGCCCCAGTGGATACTGCCCCTGTGGATGCCGCACTACCATTATTCGCGACCGGCGAAACATTTGCTGCAGCAGCAGAGTGTGGTGCAGGAGTTTGATTAATCGCATCGAGAAGACGTTCAAATTCATCGTCGGTAATGTCACCTTGCGGAGCTTCGGTTACAGGTGCGGTTTCAAGTCTAGCCACTGGTTCAGCAGCAATAGAGCTCGGGTGAGCATCAGCAACAGGGTCATTTAAATCTTCGCAGGAAACCAAACGTTCCAGCGCATGAATTAACGATGGGTCGACTGACGGCAATTCACCGCGCGCTGTCACAATATCAAATTGGTC
>CBHTVU010000318.1:0-3937 GCA_966096785.1 uncultured Gammaproteobacteria bacterium
TGTCCGATACCACCTTCGAAGAATCACTGGCCAACGAGCTCGCGAAATCCACCTTGCCCCATTCGGTTGAAGCCGAACAGTCGGTGCTGGGCGGGTTGATGCTGGAAAACAACCGCCTTGATTCCGTACTCGAAGTGGTGGGCGAAGCTGATTTTTTCCGCGAAGATCACCGTGTCATTTTCCGCATGATGGTGATTTTGCAGGAAGCTGGCGATCCGCTGGATGTCATCACACTTTCGGAGGAGTTGCAGAAGCACGACGAGCTGGAACGTGTTGGTGGTTTGGGCTACCTGGTCGAAATGGCCAACAATACCCCGAGTGCAGCAAATATAGTCGCCTACGCCAAAATTGTGCGCGAGCGTTCCACTCTTCGCCAGCTCATTGCTGCCACCTCAGAAATCAGCAAATCCAGCTTTAATCCAGCGGGTCTGGATTCTGACGATCTTTTGCAGATTGCCGAAAAACGCATCGCTGATATAGCGGAAGACCGTCCCAAAGAAGGTGGATTGGTTGGCGTTAATGATTTATTAAAAGCCACGGTACAACGTATCGATGAGTTATTTCGTTCCGGTAGCGATATTACCGGCGTGCCCTCCGGCATTACCGATTTGGATACACGTACCTCTGGCTGGCAACCCGGCGAGTTAATTGTTCTCGCGGCGCGTCCCTCGATGGGTAAAACTGCACTTGCCCTTAACTTCGTAGAAGGTGCATTATTCAGCCAACAAAAACCCGTGCTCGTGTTCAGTATGGAAATGCCATCCAACGCTTTGGTCATGCGGATGATGTCATCCCTTGGCCGCATCGACCAAGGCAAAATGCGTAACGGAAAATTGACCGAAGAAGACTGGCCAAAGCTTTCCTCCGCTGTGCAAAAAATGAAAGACAAACTTCTGTTTATCGACGATACCGGTGGATTAAACCCGCAAGAAATGCGCGCCCGTATTCGCCGCATCGCTCGCGAACACGGCAACCCCGGCATGATTATGGTCGACTACTTACAGTTGATGACAGTCGCTGGCGGCGGTGAAGGACGCACACAAGAAATTTCCGAAATTTCACGCTCTCTCAAAGGTATCGCCAAAGAATTCGATTGCCCCATGATCGCGCTCTCGCAATTAAACCGCGGTGTAGAACAGCGCCCTAACAAACGCCCAATGAACTCCGACTTGCGTGAATCCGGAGCGATCGAGCAAGACGCCGACGTAATCCTCTTTATTTATCGCGACGAATATTACAACGAAGACAGCCCCGAAAAAGGCATCGCCGAATTAATTATCGGTAAACAACGTAACGGCGAGATCGGTACTTGTCGCGCGGCTTTTATTGGAAAATACACGCGCTTCGATAATTTAGCGCCGGAGTATTTTCAGAATGATGGGTATTAATTGAAATATTCATTAGTTAAGTAAAGCTTATTTAAACTTCTTGCTTAAACGAATGGAATTTACCTAAGAAGGGAATCGTCATCCTCGCGTAGCGGGGATCCAGCTTTTGCTTTTAACTGCTGGAGTATCCGCGCGATGGATCCCCGCTGCGCGAGGAGGATGATTCCCTCTTAAACTGTTTTTCTTAATAGCCGTTTAGATTGGCTCGACTTTTGGTTCAAGCTCTAGCTTGTAAACGAGAATTAATTTAAGTTTTCCATGGACAGCGACACCCGATTTTTAGAAAAACTCCGCCAAGAAATCACTCCTGGAAAACTGGAATGGATTGGTTTGCGCATCGAAAGGCGCGGTGATGTAAATGTTGTTAATCAAGCTGAAGCAGTAGTTGGTTTAGGTCTGACGGGCGATCATCGTTGTTTGAAAACTACTGGGTCTGCTCGACAAGTTACGATTATTAGTCGTGAATATATTCATCAAATCGCTTACCAACTTGGAATGGATTTTATTGATCCAATTCTGCTGCGCCGTAATCTTGTTATCTCTGGAATGAATCTGAATTTATTGCGCTTCCAGCGTTTGCAAATTGGTGATGTCATTTTGGAAACCTCTGCACTTTGCGACCCTTGTTCACGGATGGATGAAAATTTAGGTAAAGGTGCCGCCTCTGCCATGTTTGGTTATGGCGGCCTCTGTGCCAAAATTATCCAGAGTGGGCACATGGCGGTTGGTGACGCGGTTGTGCGGTTACCACCAGCTAAACCATCCACGCCCAGCACATTGAATTTTTTTGATAATTGAGCGTTGTTTCGTCAAACGTTTCCCTTCTAAAATTTTTATTACGAGGTTTTTACACTTTCCTCGCAGTGCACATTCACATCAACATTTTAGTGATTCGTCTTACGTGACAGGATTATCCCCAGGTTATTGTTGCTCCGGGTAAAACGGCAAGGAGCGAAAAGTAAATGGGCGCAAAAAGCCCCGAAGCATATTTATATTTACCTCGGGGGTTTTGGTGGCAGCAAAATTCAGGCGTTATTGTGCTTTTTTGTCTTTACTTTTAGTTTTTTCTTTATCGGCCTTGCTTTCAGGGTAAACGACAGCATTGCCCCAACCGCTCCCTATAAAGTTTTTTGGCATAGAATCCACGTTACCCGCAGTGTAGCCTGCACCTGCAAGTATGATTACACGTCCGTCTTCCTGGGTTTCGAGGGTTTGATTAACACCTTTAAAATCTGGTATTTCGAGGCGCGCGAGATCTTTGTACAACTGCTCGGCAATAAATTTGTTCGCGGCTTTGATTTCTGCTTTTAAGCTTTCGCCGTTGTTAGCTAGCCACTGGTCGGCCAATTTGTCGGCAATTTCTTTTGGCGTATATTCAGGTTTTTGTGCCTGCTTAATATCAGAATTCATCTTAGTGTATTGCGGAGTATCCCTTTTAGGTAAAGCACCATTTTTGGTGGCTTTGGCTTTTATCTCTGCAACTTTAGCATCTATATCCATTTGTGGTTTGACAGGTATTGTCAATTGCTGGGAATAGTAAGTGAAATTATTTTGATAAATTAATCCTGAGGTATCAGGTTTGGCATCTTTGATATAGGGTGACTTATATTCCACTCCTTTCATGTTTAGCGCTACTTGCGCATGGGCTTGGAATGCACTCATATCACTTTTAAATAAGTAGACAATATTAACGCTGAGTCCATCGGCTGCTTTAGCTGGTTCGGCACTTTTTGGTGGCCGTGTAGTTGGTGCGCTGAATGTAATATTTAAGCTGGATGGTAATTGGGTTTTGGTGTTGGCCAAGGTGTTATAAGCTTGATTGAGCAATTCATCACCCTTAATGGTTTCCGCAATACGATTGGCATTATCGGAGGCAATTTCAGCTGGGCTGGCATTGGCGATACCGTCCATCACAGCGGTGGTGAGTGCACCAATTAAACCGTATTGCGCTCCCGCCGCACTAGAGTCTTGTGCAAAGTAGGTGGTTGCTACGCCATAGCGCTCTGGAGTTTTCATCAGCAGCGGAACTGGGCTTTTAAGCTGGTCGAGTGTTGCCTGTTGCATGGGTTTTTTATTGGGTGTGGGTTGAGTTGCGCATCCACTGGCAATTGCAGCCATAATTAGTGCTGCGGGAATAAGCTTTTTCATCAGACATCCTTAAGTAATTTTATAAATAGTAACTTGGCCGATCGAGAGGCGGTTGTGGGCTAGCAACTGATGATTTGGATGACAATGCTTTGTCACTGGTACCGTCACAAATAATCACGGGTCAGTATAGGTGTCTAATAGAAAGTGCCCTCTCAGGACGAAAAAAGCCCGAAAAATAAAACTATTTTTCGGGCTTTTTATTCGATAACTAACAGCTAATCAGCCGCAGCAACCGGTGCTTTTCCGCCTTGTGGCCTACGCGCGAACAGGACTAATCCGGCGATTCCCCAACTCAGCCAGCCTGCAATCCAGAAAAAATCCAGCACAGACATTAAATGTGCCTGGTTCCCTAGCTCGCGGGTCAATACGGCAATGGATTGAGTTTGGGTTAAACCATTTGC
>CBHTVU010000319.1:0-3923 GCA_966096785.1 uncultured Gammaproteobacteria bacterium
ACTCCCTTATTCACAATAACGCTTTCGCCAAGCCAAACATTATTTTCTAGTGTGACTGGTTTTGTGCAGCGAAAGGGACGTATGCGATTGTAAATGCCGTGCCAGTCACTATCGCTAATATAAACATTCGCGGCGAACATGCAGTTGTCACCAATACGAATCGACTGTGCTGCTGAAATTCTCACTCCCGGTGAAATTAAACAATAATTACCTATGTGTATTTCACCGGAATTACGTTTTCCCGGCCATGTTGTGAAACGAATGTAGTTATCGGGAGCAGCTATGATTTGTGTGTAATTGCCGACATAAATATTCCGACCAAAAATAACCAAACTTCGTGGATGCGCGACTTCAAGTCCCTCACCAAGACGATCAAATTGTGGTGCTATAAAACGTTTCACATAAAAGCGATTTAATGCAGTGAAAATACGTTTTATAAAATAGGGGGTGTTATTACGGCGCATGAAATACATGTCTGTTAGAATATTGGCTTCATTATGCTTGAGACTTATTATGCTGCCAATTGATAAAGATCCACCTTCGAGTATGACTCTTCCCATCGACATCAATAGTGTTAAAGGTTTTTTGGATGTGCAAGAAGGTGCTGCACTTTACAATCACGCAGTAGCCGCAGCAAAAATGGGTCCGATGTTAGAAGTAGGTAGTTATTGTGGGAAATCGAGCGTTTATCTGGGAGCGGCCTGTAAGCTTCACCAGAGTGTTTTGTTTGCAGTGGATCATCATCGCGGCAGTGAAGAGCATCAACTTGGTGAGGAATATCATGATCCCGATTTGTATGACTCACGCTTTTCAAAAATGGATAGTTTTCCACAGTTTCGAGAAACATTAGCTCGCGCAGATTTGGAAGATGTTGTTGTTCCCATTGTCGCTTCCTCTGTGTTGGCAGCACGCTATTGGTCCATACCACTTTCATTGGTTTTTATCGATGGCGGGCATAGTATGGAAGCGGCGCTAACGGATTATCGCAGTTGGGCTGGTCATGTTATACGAGGAGGGTTGCTAGTGATTCACGATGTGTTTCCGAACCCTGCAGACGGTGGCCGTCCTCCTTACGAAATCTGGAAGCTTGCTCAAGAGTCGGGATTGTTTGAAGCTTTGCCACTGGTAAAAAGTTTGGCAGTTCTAAAACGTCTTTGATTTTTGCTGTTTAATTCCCCTCATGGCTTCGCCGAGCACTGGAAGAAAATAATTGTAAAACAAACAGGAAGTTTGTTTTAGTGACGTCGAGCCATGGATGGCTCGTCGGAGCGACAGTTATTTTATGAAGCGCGCAGGAGAAACGAAGCCATGGGGTGCCATTTCTTTTGGTTCCTTTTCTTTGGGCAAGCAAAGAAAAGGAACTCGCCAAGAGGCGAAAAATATTTTTACTAATTGGCAAAAACGTTTGAATTTAGTATGTCTGCCTGCCGCAGGCCTCACTTTTCTTTGTTTCACCAAAGAAAAGTAAGCAAAAGAAAAGTGACCCGTCTCGTTCCTGTTTCCTGCGCGTTTCGAAAAATTTATGCCGTTCCGGTGCGACATCCATGTCGCATCGTCACTAAAACGCACTTCCTGTGCGTTTTGCTTAAATTTTCCTGCAATGCTCGGGGAACTCGCATGGGGACATTATCGGTGCCACAATTAAGTTTTATCTATCGAGCTATTTATGACAACAACACAATTTTCTTCGTTATCACTATCCGCTGAAATGCTCAGCAATTTGGAATCTCTCGGTTATAGTGAGATGACACCCATTCAAGCGCAAAGTTTGCCATTTATTTTGCAAGGTCAAGATGTTATTGCGAAAGCAAAAACCGGCAGTGGTAAAACGGCGGCATTTGGAATTGGTTTGTTGGCGCTGCTGGATGTAAAAAAATTTGCAATTCAGTCACTCGTATTATGCCCTACGCGGGAATTGGCTGATCAGGTTGCGAAAGAAATTCGTCGTATCGCTCGTGCAACACACAATGTAAAAGTTCTAACGCTTTGCGGTGGTGTTTCAATTGGGCCGCAATTGGGTTCGCTTGAACATGGTGCGCATATTATTGTGGGAACGCCGGGGCGTATTCTTGACCATATTGAAAAGGGTTCGTTAAAACTTGAGAACCTGAAACAGTTGGTATTGGATGAAGCGGATCGTATGTTGGACATGGGTTTTGCGGATGCCTTAAAAGCAATTCTTGCGACTTGCCCGAATGAGCGACAAACACTTTTATTTTCCGCCACTTACCCTGATGAGATAAAAAAAATAAGTGCACATTGTCAAAAAGACCCGCATGAAGTGAGTGTTGAATCTGTTCATGCTGATACAAATATCGAGCAACATTTTTATGAGTTGCATGATGGCGATTCCAAAAGTATTGCTGTTCAAAAATTGCTAGCCCATTTTAAACCGCAATCCTCTATTATTTTTTGCAATACCAAAGTTCAGTGCCAGGAAGTTTGCGATTTATTGCGTGAACAACGTATTAACGCTTTGGCACTGCATGGTGATTTGGAACAAAAAGAACGCGATCAGGTATTAGTGCGTTTTGCGAATAGAAGTTGTCCGGTACTAATTGCAACAGATGTCGCCGCACGAGGCATAGATATTAAAGGCCTGGATGCCGTAATCAATGTTGAACTTGCGCACGACAGCGAGGTTCACATACATCGCATCGGCCGTACGGGTCGTGCCGGCGAAAGTGGATTGGCGTTAAGTTTAATCGCACCAAAAGAAATAGGTCGATTGAATCGTTTGGAAGATTATTTGCAAAAAACATTGGTACTCGAATCAGTACCAATCGTTGATGATCTTACCCCGGCGATCATGCCGGAGATGGTTACACTCTGTATTGATGGTGGAAAAAAAGAAAAAGTCCGGCCCGGCGATATTATTGGTGCTCTAACCAAAGATGCAGGTCTGGCATTTGAAAAAATCGGCAAGATCGATATTTTTGAATTTTGCGCCTATGTTGCGGTGCATCAATCCATTGCGAAGCAAGCGTTACAACATTTGCAAGATGGAAAAATCAAAGGCCGAAAATTTCGCGCGCGCAAGCTTTAATTGAGAATGATATCGTGAACATAAAACGGTTTATTGAATGGGTATTTGTTTTTGGAAGCGTGTCGGCTTTTGCTAGTTCAACTAGTGCATTAAGTAGTGCCAAGGCTTCTAAAAAATCGGTCTCCAGTTCGGCAAGTGAAAGTATACCCATGATCACCAACGAAGCAGAATATGCTAAGTTTCAAATACAGAAAGAACAGGCGAATCATGCTAGTTCTTCTGTAAAGTCTAAAGCTACTTCACCCAAAGAATGCATAGCCGAGCTTTTTAAATATGGAGACGAAATTTCTCCAGATAAATTGGGTCAGAAAGTTGAATTAGAAATAACTCAAGAACCAAATTTAAGTAGCGAAAAAGATAAACTTACTCCTGTCTCAACCTATAGATCTGGTGAGAGCTGGTTATCAGAAATAGATTGTGCTTTATGCGAATCAAGGAAAATAAGAACAGGTGTTTACCTTGTGTCAAGTAAACCATTGCCTTGTGGCCTAAAAAAAGGTATCACTATTCCAGAGATTACTAAAATACTTGGTGAACCTGGAGCAAAGCAGGACGATGAATATTTATTCTTTTACCCAAGTGAAGTGCAAAGCGATTACATTGGAATTCACTTGGTTGATGGAAAATTAAAAGCGCTACAACTCATTTATTATCAATATTAAGGTAGAGCTGTAAAAAAACTCGGAAAACTTTTAGGGCATCAAGAATCGTTGAACTGATTCTGATCAATGCAACACGCTGCCGCCCAATAATTTTCTTACCTCTTCCGGGCTGAAATGGTAATGCTGATTGCAGAATTGGCAGTCGATATCAATGCTGCCCTTCTCTAATAAAAGTTGTTCTACTTCATCTTTGCCTAGTGCGATTAACGCGCTTT
>CBHTVU010000320.1:0-3921 GCA_966096785.1 uncultured Gammaproteobacteria bacterium
TAGATACGTCTTGGTTCGTTTAATAACTTTTAAGAATAAATTGTAATTAATATGTGGCCATTTAACAAGAACGACTCCCAGAAATCACCTGTTGAGAAACAGTTTTCATGGATTCCTGTTGGTGAAGGTAACCCCTTTGATGCTCCGCTTATGGATATCCGTGATTTTGCATTGAGCATGACAAGCACGACGAGCGATCAGGCCGTTGCAGAAAATTACTCCAAATCTAGGGGGAGCAACGGCGAGGAATTTATTGGTACCGAGCCTGACCACTCAATAGGCATCCAATGTGATATTAAATATCCCCATAACGGAGAAAAGCTTGAAGGGGTTGTGTTTAAATCTCCGCAAATGGAAGTAAAGTGGGATATTTACGCTTATGATGAATGGTTCTATTTTGTAAGAAGTTGGACCTCAGATCTAATTTATAAAGTCCGGTATCAAAATTCTGATGGTGCGCTCAAACTAAATAAAATTTTTACACCTAAAGAGCTTGCACCTGAGGCTGAACAAGTTGTTCATTCAATTATGCTTACTCACGCCCTTGGTAGAGTCTGGCCGTTTCACGTACCTGCGCATATCGACCCAAGAGAAGGAAAGAAGATCGCGATGTATATGTTTTCAAATTTTGGCTCAAAAGCCACCTTAGTTACTTCTGGAAATACAACAAAAATTCAACTCGTAGTAAAAAAAGCATAACAAGTCGTTGCAGCACCGCTCCGGCACTACGTGCCTGCGCTGGACAGTTTTTAAGTCGCGGCTTTGTGGTTTTGCTACGCAAAATTATTCCACAAAACCACAACTTAAAAACTTCCGCTGAACTCGACGTTATGTAATCATGGATGCAGAAAATGAATGTGTGGCAAGTTCAAATAGAGGGTGAAGGCTTTGCTCATGGAAAGGTCGAAATGAGTTTTGCGCTATCTGGCAATGTCTTTGCTGAAAATCCTGATCAAGCTTTCAGCAAAGCAGTAGCGTTGGCTAAAATTGAAAATCCCGAGCTGGCTCAGGCTGAGCGAAAATACCCGGTTGGAGTTCGCCACCCTGTAATAAATGTTCAAGAAATTATTGAAATAAATAGCCCATCAAATACAGTAGTAGAAAAAATAGAGTTGGTTTGGTTTTCTAATTAGAGAGCAAACCAAATTAACATAAAATGGGTAAAAGCATTTATTGCTTTAAAGCTTATAGTTTCTACGAGGTTTAGCCAAAATAAAAATACATAATAAGTCGCTCAAGCATCGCGCACTTCGTGCGCTGGACAGTTTTTAAGTCGCAGTTTTGTGGTTTTGCTGCGCAAAAGAATTTCACAAAACCGCAACTTAAACATAATGCATCGTGCAACATTTAAGGGAAAATACATGAAGTATATTTTTTTAGCTTTACTCTTCCTTTTTAACACATCTTTAGCTGTACCTTTTCAGGATTTAATTAAAAAAGAATATAAATTTGAATCTGGTGGTGGGGATGTCGAAACTGATGAAAAGTCCTATGTTTCATATAACAAAAATTACTTTAAAGAAATAAACATCAGAATTAACTCATTAGAAACCACCAACCCACTATTCATAGATAAAGAAGACTATGAATCTCCCGATCTTCTTTTAGGTGTAATTGATCTCAGCGGAAATGGTGATTTTTATTATATGGTTTTAAGTTGGGGGGCAAGTTATGACGTTTCGTATAAATTTTTTAGCGTCAAGAAACTGCAAGACTTTAAGGGCACCAAGGGAGTTCCCGTAAAGCCTGATTTCATTGTCGAGGGTACCTCCATAATTATTCCTAGCAATGGCAATATATATTCGTACGGACATAATAATAATTTACAAAGCATTAAAAGAAAATTTGTATTTAGGAATGGAAATTTAACTGAATTATCTCAGCCGTTCTATTATATCGGTATTCAAACAACAAGCTTAAAAGACCAAACGATTTTTTCAGATACCAAGCTTACATCTGAACTTTATAAAATATCGAAGGGCTCTGTCGTAACTATTGTTGGTTTACAATCTATTTCAGGTTCCAATTCATATCAAGAACTTTATGTGGTCGCATCTGAGTTTGGTTTGGTCGGTTATGTGAAAGCAGATTACGATCAGAAACAAACTCAGTTTTCTGGTTTTTTCTATGCTGGTGATTAATGTGTGTGATATTAACAAGTCGTTGCAGCACCAGTCGCTACGCTCCTTGGACAGTTTTTAAGTCGCAGTTTTCACTAGGCGTCCCCATGGGTTTGCTGCGCAAAAGTATTCCACAAAACCGCAACTTAAAAATCGCCGGGGACGCCTAGTTGCTTAGCTCGGTGTTATAGGTCCGCTGAAGGAAAAATATGAAAATATACAGTCTGATGCTCGTGGCTCCAATACTAATTTCCGTCGCTTGCTCAAGCCAGAAAGCATTGGCTCCAGTCGCGCTCGACAAGTCGAATTATGTTTTCGATTTCAATCAAAATGGAATATTTGAAATTGATGAATACCAATCATATTGTGAGTACAAAAGGACAAGGATCATGCCTGACAAAGCCATCGATCTTAATCACGATGGAAGACAATCTTACGAAGAACTAGAGCGAATAATGGACTATGTGCATCCTGGACAACCAAAGGTCCCAGTTTCGGTACTTGAACAGATGAAAAAGATACCCGGAGTATCAATTCAAAAAATTGAAAAGGACTCAGATCTGAAAAAATAGAATTCTATGAGTTTGAATTTAACCCTATAACAATTCGCTCAAGCACCAGTCGCTTCGCTCGGCGTTAAATTCCGGTAAGGAGAAAATCTAAAGCATTCAATATGTCAGTTCTTGCATATTCGATATCGGCAATTGCTTTGCCTAGCTCTTTACGTTGAATGCCAGCCAATTGAGGTGTAAGCATGAGATATTTCACACCTTCAATCATAAAGATCGGAGTCAGCTGACTTAAAACCTTATCCTTATTTGTTTCGAGTTTTTTAAATGGTACTACAACCGTGGTTTGTAAAGAGTTGAGTAGGTTAGTTTGAATGTCTAAGAGGAGCGGATACTCTTTTTTACTCTGTAAGTTTTTGTTTTGGTAAATCGTAAACTGAGCCATTTAGAAGCTCCGAAGGCCATCACTGAAAGCGCCATTTTCATCCACTGACTTATTGTAAGCCACAATAGCACTTTCGTTCTGCTCTAGCCATTTCTGAGCTTGCTTAGCTTTTAGCTGGTTCGAAAGTGCTTGCTCTAAGGTGGCAGAGAGATTTATCTCCAAAGCTCTAGCTTTTTTCAGTAAATCACTATTTATACTGAGATTTGTCGGCTTTTTAGGTGCATTTTGATCGTAAAGTGAAAGCATGGCTTGTCTCCGCTTAAGCTATGCGTATATATTATGCGCATTATAAATGCGAGTCAAATGCGCAGAAGCCAGTTTAACAAGTTGCTCGAGCATCGCGCACTAAATGTGCTGGACTAGGCGTCCCCGACATTTTTAAGCCGCATTTTAGCTAGGCACTCCTTAGGTTTGTTGCGCAAAAACTACCACTTAAAACTGCCGCCTAGCTCGGTCTCAGGTACTTAAATGGCTGATACATTGAGCATTGAAATGGCTTTTTTTGATAATGAGAATTTACTGGTTCGCTGTCATATTGAATGCAGGAACGAAAGAAATATCTATAAAACTCAAAGCCAAGAAGGAATTCAATTTGAAATAGCGCATTCTTTTGAGCTTCCGGCATCCCCTGTTGAAATAATTTGCTCGGATTCAATGGTCTTTTATATAGAGCGGAATTAAGAGTTGGGGGTTCATACTTCAGAAGACTGGGAGTCAATTGACCTTGCAAATATTCATACTCTTGCTTTCAAATGCAATTCAAATAGTGAAAATTAACGCCATCAGTGTCAAGCTACAAAGTTGTAACATCTTCCCAGTGAAGTTAAAGATGTTTTCAATATTACTG
>CBHTVU010000321.1:0-3918 GCA_966096785.1 uncultured Gammaproteobacteria bacterium
TGGCGTCATTGCCAATAGACGCACCAATTAAACCGCCCACCGCAGTTGCAGAACCTCGACCGTGACCTATTTCATGGCCAATTGCAGCTCCTACCAAGCCACCAACAACGGTACCGGCAAAAGAATCCCCACCACGACTGCGCTCCTCAGTGGCAATTGTTCGCATTCCGCAGCGCTCACGCGGTACATCTACAGCAACTTGGCGGTAGATTGGGCGTGCGTCAACTACGCGACCGTAATCGTCATAGGAGTTTTCACCATAGACTGCATAAACGTAGGTGTCACCGTGATGGTGATGATGTCGATGGTCGTGATCTGCGAAGGCGAAGCCTGCGACAAACATACTCATACTTACGGCGAGAATGCTACGAACAATCAGAGGGCTTTTCATGGTGATTTTCCTGTAACTGGTTTCTAGCAAGGAATGTCAAATTGAATAAGGGAGGTCGCGTTCCGACACTCGCTTGCAGAATAAGTCTGTGAAGCTGAATAGCTGCTGAAATCGCGCCGGACTTTTTCCGCACTTGCCACTATAAATACTCAAGCTAGCCCCCAAAACATTGCATTATTCAGGGTATAATCGCCGCCTTATTTTGCATTTAAGAATTGAGTTGTTAAGTTATGGCAGACGCAGTAAACGTAAAAGAATACATGGCTGAGCTCGGGCAAAACGCGCGTAAGGCATCGCGCGCTATTGCAGCAGCCTCCACCGGCATTAAAAATAAAGCACTTTTGGCAATCGCAGATGCGTTGGACAATAACCGCATTACGCTGGTCGCTGAGAATCAAAAAGATTTGGCTGCAGCTAAAGCCAATGGTCTTGAACCAGCAATGGTTGATCGTCTGGCCGTTAAACCTGCGACTATTGATGCCATGATTGAAGGTTTGCGGCAGGTTGCCGCCTTGCCGGATCCATGCGGTGCAATCACGGACATGAATTACCGTCCGACTGGCATCCAGATTGGCAAGATGCGTGTACCACTTGGGGTGGTAGGGATCATTTACGAATCGCGCCCAAATGTAACTATTGATGCTGCCAGCCTATGTTTGAAATCTGGTAATGCTGCGATTTTGCGTGGAGGTAGTGAATCTATAAATTCCAACCGTGCTATTGCTGCCTGCTTGGCTGAAGGATTAAAAGTGGCTGGCTTGCCTGCGCATGTTGTACAAGTTGTTGAAATTACAGATCGTGCTGCAGTGGGTGAGCTCATTACTATGCCCCAATTTGTAGACGTTATAGTTCCGCGCGGCGGCAAAAGTCTGATAGAACGCATCAGCAAAGATGCCAAGGTACCTGTTATCAAACATCTGGATGGCATTTGCCACGTTTATATCGACAGTAAAGCCGATTTAAAGAAGGCGTTCGATATAGCACTTAACGCCAAAACTCATCGTTACGGTGTATGCAACGCAATGGAAACTTTGCTGGTTGATGAACAAGTCGCTGCTGAAATATTGCCTCGACTGGCAACAGCTTTTGTAGAGAAGGGCGTTGAGTTGCGTGGTGATGAAAAAACGCGTGCAATTATTCAGGCCAACGAAGCTACTGAAGAAGATTGGGCAACTGAGTATCTTGCGCCTATTTTGTCGATCAAAATTGTGTCTGGTTTAGATGAAGCGATTGACCATATCACGCGCTACAGTTCCCAGCACACTGATGCAATCGTTACCGAAGATTTTACTCGTGCGCGCCGCTTTATTACCGAAGTGGATTCTGCTTCGGTTATGGTGAATGCATCTACCCGTTTTGCAGATGGTTTTGAATACGGCTTGGGCGCGGAGATTGGTATCTCTACTGACAAAATCCACGCACGTGGCCCGGTTGGTTTGGAAGGTTTAACATCGCAAAAATGGGTTGTGTTCGGCGATGGGCACGTGCGTCAGTAAAAAAGGCGCGAGGAAAAACAATGGCGTTAAGTATTGGAATTTATCTGTACGACAACGCGGAAGTCCTGGATTTTTCAGGGCCCTTCGAAGTATTTAGCACGGCAAATCGATTGGTAACTGAGCCGGTGTTTAATGTGTTTTTGGTGGGCGAAACGGGTGAAAAAATCACTGCGCGTGGCGGTTTCCAGGTGAGTCCTGCTTATAGTTTTGATGATCATCCGCCCATTGATGTGTTGCTCGTTGTTGGTGGTGTTCACTCTGGAGAATTGCAAAAGCCAAATGTGTTGAACTGGATAGCCGCTAATGCGCAAAATGCCAGGCAGATTGCTTCTGTTTGCACGGGCGTGTTTTTACTGGCGAAGGCGGGTGTTGTTCAGCGTGAATCCGTGACGACGCACTGGGAAGATATTTCAGATTTGCGCCGCGATTTTCCACAATTAGATGTAAAAGATAATACGCCCTGGGTGGATATGGGACGTGTTGTTACGTCGGCAGGAATTTCTGCCGGGATTGGAATGAGTTTACATTTGGTGAGCCGTTTGGTATCCCTCGATTTGGCGTTCCGTACGGCGCGACAAATGGAATTTAGCTGGCAGCCGATATGAATTCGCGTATGAAAATCGGAATTTTTGGCGGTACTTTTGACCCCATTCACATGGGGCATTTGCGCATGGCGCTGGAGTTGAAGCAGCAGCTCGCTTTGGATGAAATGCGATTGCTACCAAGTCATCAACCACCGCATCGCGACGCTCCAAAAGTGAGTAGCGCACAACGTGTGGAGATGTTGCGAATTGCTGTGCGGGATTGTCCTGAATTGCAATTGGATGAGCGGGAGTTACGACGTAATAAACCTTCCTATACTTACGACACTTTGCAAGAACTGCGTTCGGAATTGGGTGACGCAGTGAGTTTGGTGTTGTGCATGGGAGTGGATGCATTTGCAGGACTAGCTAGTTGGTATCGCTGGCAGGAATTAATTCAGTTTGCACACATTGTGGTTGTTGCACGCCCCGGTTGGGACATCGCCAATGGTGCAGGCGTGTGGGATTTACTCAATACACATTCAAGCGATCTTACCGCTTTGAGTCGTGCGGCATTTGGATCAATTGTGTTGCACTCGCCGCGTTTGCTTGAAATTTCTGCGACAGAAATTCGCGCACAAATTCAATCAGGCCAATCGGCGCAATTTTTAATGCCGGATGGTGTGTGGGACTACATTAAAGCCAACCGGTTGTATCAATAAACAAATTTATTTTTTGAAAAACTATAGGTAACTGAATGTCTGATTTAAACAAAGCCATCGTCGACGCACTTGAAGATCTCAAGGGCAAAAATATCGTCACTCTCGACGTGCGCGAATTAACCGACGTAATGGATACGCTGATTATTGCGAGTGGTACATCGAGTCGCCACACGCGTTCATTGGCGGAAAATTTGGTGGAAGAAACTAAAAAGAAAGGTTTCCGCGCTATGGGCGTCGAAGGTCTGGATGCTGGTGATTGGGTATTGGTTGATTATGTTGATACGGTTGTGCATGTCATGCAGGAAGATACACGCGCCTATTATGAGTTGGAGAAACTGTGGTCGATGAAACCAGCCAATCGCACCGAATAATAATCTACTTTACTCGATGATACGGCGTTAAAAATGATTTCAAAATGCTCATTTATTATTTATAAATTCCGCTTTTTCAATCATTTTTGCCTTGTCTCATCATCGTCAGTAACGATTATTAGGTCCATGTTAGGTTTAAAGCTTTGAAAATTCGAATCATAGCTGTCGGTACAAAAATGCCGGAATGGGTGGAGGCAGGTTACGCGGAGTACGCCAAGCGTATGCCGCGTGATGTGCTGGTAGAGATGGTGGAATTACCGCTCGCCCAACGCTCCAAGAATTCCGATATTGCCAAAGCGATGGAAAAAGAAGGTGAAGCAATTCTCGCTAGCATTGGAAAGGGAGAACAAATTATTGCCCTTGAGGTCAGAGGCAAGCCGTGGACAACGGAACAGCTGGCTGAAAATTTGGCGAGTT
>CBHTVU010000322.1:0-3914 GCA_966096785.1 uncultured Gammaproteobacteria bacterium
GCGATCTCTATTTGCAACAAGGCGAAGCGCGCGCGTCCATGCGCAATCTAAGCGTAAAGAATGACCCGGACGATTTCTTTTGTCTGGGTGCAAGTGAAGATCGCCCATTGGCCGAGCTCGACGTGATCCTCATGCGAAAGGACCCTCCCTTCGATAACGAATTTATCTATAGCACCTACATTTTGGAGGTAGCACAAAATCAAGGTGTATTGGTTATGAACGATCCTCGCAGCCTGCGTGATTGCAACGAAAAGATTTTTGCTACGCAATTTCCACAGTGTTGTCCGCCAGTGTTAGTAAGTAGGGATTCCGTAAAGCTGCGCAAATTTCATCAAGAACATAACGACGTTATCTTCAAACCGCTTGATGGCATGGGTGGGACAAGCATATTCCGTTGCCGCCACGATGACCCCAACATAGGCGTCATTCTGGAAACTCTGACTAACCATGGCCGCCAGACGATTATGGCGCAGCGTTACATTCCAGAAATACTGAAAGGTGACAAGCGAATTCTCGTTATCGATGGGGAGCCTGTCCCCTATTGCCTGGCACGCATTCCAGCCAAGGGCGAAACTCGCGGCAACCTGGCAGCTGGCGGCACGGGTGTAGCGCAACCGCTCACTGAACGAGATCGCTGGATTGTCAGCCAAGTTGCGCCAACACTTCGAGAGAAAGGCCTATTGTTTGTAGGCCTGGATGTAATCGGAGATTATCTCACCGAAATAAATGTCACCAGCCCGACTTGCGCACGGGAAATTGATAAAGCCTATGACACCCGAATCGGGGATCATTTGATGAATGCTATTGCCCGCCGCAAAGGTCAGCCAGTGGACGCTTCACTGTGAGTGCAGCGGTTGCGATGACTGGTGACGAAGACTTTCAAGCAGCACCTGTAGATGCAGGTGATCGCCTGAGCTTCACCATTTTTGTAGCCATAGCGATACATGCGTTGCTTATTTTGGGAATCAACTTCAGTTTGCCGCCAGCACCCAAAGGTTCGCAGACTATTGAAGTTACATTGGCGACTCACAAATCAACCAAGGCCCCTAAAGAAGCTGATTTTCTGGCACAGCATAACCAGGAAGGTAGTGGGACTGAGGAGCAGGCGCGCCAAATCACTACAGCTCGCCAGGCTGAGTTCGCCGATACCCAAGTCCGCAACGTAAATCCCATGCCACAGGTCGCCGCCACCACTCTTGCTCAGAAAAAGCAGCAAATAATTACTACCACCGGTCAAAGCAACGCGAAGATTCATGTGCTGGAAACCCCCGAAGCGCGCGAGGAACAGTTAAAGCGCGAAGGCTTACTTGAAAACCAGACAGCCATCACCGCCGAAATAGCCAGTTTGCAGGCCAAGCTGGACAAACAACAACAGGAATACGCTAAGCGTCCTCGCATACGCACTCTTACTGCAGTTTCAGCAAAAGAATCCTTCGATGCGGAATATCTCATCAAGTGGAGTGAGAAATTTGAGCGGGTAGGTACTAAAAATTACCCAGGAGAAGCACTGGCGAAGAGAATTACAGGTCGCGTGATGCTGAGTGTCACCCTTAAACCTGATGGAACAGTTGAGGAAACCGTTATAGCGCTTTCATCAGGCAGCAAAATTTTGGACGATTCCGCTCGCCAGATAGTTCGCCTGGCTGCACCTTACGCAAAGTTCCCACCAGAAATCAGCCGCCAGGTTGATCGCTTAAAAATCATTCGCTACGTAAAGTTTGAACCCAATAACATCACAACGAGTGATCAATAGAAACTGAATTATTCTTTTGTACTTGTTTTCCTTGGGCATAGACACAATACTCAAGGCATGACTGAAAAAAATATCCCACATGTAGATACTGCTGAGCTGATTCCAGGAAGCTTGTGTAATCATTTTTTAATCGCTATGCCAAGTATGCAAGATACTTCTTTCGCACACAGCGTGACCTATATTTGCGAACACTCCAGTGAAGGCGCTATGGGCATAGTGATTAACAATCCCATGCCTATGACACTTCACGAAATATTTGCGCAAATGGATCTAACCGTAAGTCCAAACCAGGGCCATCAACCTGTCGTTGCCGGTGGCCCGGTACAACAGGAGCGTGGCTTTGTATTACATACGGGTGATGAAGAGTGGCATTCCACATTAAAAGTATCCCCTGAAATCAGCCTCACTGCGTCGCGCGATATTATCACTGCACTTGCTGAAGGACAGGGCCCTAAAGAGTACCTGGTAGCTTTGGGTTATGCGGGCTGGGGAGAGGGGCAACTTGAAGCAGAGATTGCTGCAAATTCGTGGCTAACCGTCCCTGCCAGTAAGCACATTATTTTTGATACCCCATTCGAACAGCGCTGGACTGCTGCAGCCCAGGCCCTGGGAATTGATGTTAATTTAATTTCCAATATTGCTGGTCACGCATAATTTTTTCAGTGCACCAGATCAATAATTTCCTTCGATATTTTTATGATAAAAACTCTACTCGCCTTTGATTACGGCACCCAAAATATTGGTGTCGCTGTGGGCCAAAAAATCACTTCTTCTGCAACCTCTCTAGCTCCACTTAAAGCCAAAGATGGCGTGCCTGACTGGGCTCAAATTGAAAAATTAATTCAGGATTGGAAACCGGATTTAGTGCTGGTGGGTTTACCACTCAATATGGACGACACCGAAAGCGAATTGAGCGCGCGCGCGCGCAAATTCGCCAATCGTATTCACGGTCGTTTTGGTGTGAAAGTGGAAATGGTAGATGAGCGCCTTACCAGCTTTGAAGCTAAAGGCGAAGTCATGAGTCGCGGTGGCTCGCGCGACTACAAACAAAATCCAATCGATTCAATTGCAGCACGATTGATATTAGAGAGTTGGCTCGAAAAAAATCCTGCATAAATTAAATTTATCCATTAAATGAAAATTCTTTTTTCTTTAATAAATAATCTGCTCCGCATTATTAAGCCGTGACTTCACCTCATAATTGTTTTGATAACGTTTACGAAGCGTAACCTGATCGTCGGGAAGTGCATCGCATCCCAGTTTGGAACGAACGCTTTCAATCTGCTTAATTCGCTCCTTGTTCGTAGATTCTTCGCCGTTCCAATGATTGCACTCAATAATGCGATCGATCATTAAAGCCACATCCTGAGGCATATCCTTTTTCAAGGCTTTTATTTCCAACGACTCAGCGGCAAACACTAATGGACAAGCTAACACCATAAGCATCAGGGTAATATTTTTCAGCATACTCAACATGCCTCATGTCTATAACAAATTAAAACATCTTTCCACGGTTGTTTTGGTCATCGGTTTGAATCGACAAACTATCTGCAGCATTATTCAGATAGTTTGCATCCGTTTCAGAGCCGAGTTTGATCATCAAACGTAAATCATTCGGTGAGTCAGCGTGAAGTAATGCATCCTCGTAAGTGATCTCACCGTTGTCATATAGATTATAGAGTGCCTGATCGAAAGTTTGCATGCCAAGCTCAGTAGATTTTTTCATCAATTCTTTCAGCTCGCTCACTTCACCTTTGCGAATTAAATCCTGTGCTAATGGAGTATTGATCATAATCTCCAAACATGCACGTCGACCTTGACCATCTGGTGTAGCAATTAGTTGTTGCGCAACAATTGCTTTGAGGTTTAGCGATAGATCCATCCACAATTGGCGGTGACGATCTGCAGGGAAGAAGTGAATGATTCGGTCAAGCGCCTGGTTCGCGTTGTTAGCGTGGAGCGTACACAAGCATAGGTGGCCCGTTTCAGCAAACGCAATTGCGTGATCCATGGTTTCGCGCGAACGCACCTCACCGATAAGAATTACATCGGGAGCTTGCCGCAACGTATTTTTCAAAGCCACCTCAAATGATTCCGTATCAATACCCACTTCGCGTTGCGTAATAATGCAACCTTCATGTTGATGAATAAATTCAATCGG
>CBHTVU010000323.1:0-3912 GCA_966096785.1 uncultured Gammaproteobacteria bacterium
TCTTTAATACGATGAGAATCGTTGTAGGCAATTTGAGTAGTTTGACGCAAATCAATGCAGGCTTTGTCACGTAAATCTTTTGCCTGATTAACTTCTTCCAAGGCGCGACGTACAGCTGAACGAGTAGCGCCGCCTGCAAAAAGATTATAGGTAATTGCCAATTCAACCGCGCTTTCATCGCCGTAGCGATCAAAATCCGTTCGTTCATCAAAACCATTGGTGTTGCGACTGGTGACCTGGCGCGCGCGCAACTCTGCTTTCGGGTAGTAACCAGAACGCTCAACTTTTACGTTGGCCTGGGTAGCCGCAATGTTTTTGATGGCAGCATGGAAAGCCGGATTGCCTTGATATGCGAGTTGCAACGCCTCGCGAATATTGGGAGGAAGGTTCGTTTGCGAAAGTGATGACGGCGCTAAATCGGTCGCAGGTAATTCACCAACAATTCGCAAGTAACGCGCTGTCACATCGTGAAGATTGGAAGCTTCTGTTAACAAGTTTGTCTCGGCCAGCGCCAAACGCCCGGCAACCTGTTCCAAATCCACCTTACGCCCAACACCGGACGTCACACGCTCTTCAATTTGTGAGAAAACTTCCTGGTGTTTTGCATAGTTATCGCGAGCAGAACTCAACAACGCACGCTCACGGCTTACATCCTCATAAGCTCGCACCGCTTCAAATGCGGTATCTTCAATGCTATTCAATAACTCGTAATAACGCACCAGCTTTGCCCCTTCGAGGCGTTCGACCTGCCCCACCGTCCTGAAACCTTCGAACAGACTTTGCGTTAGAGATAGCTGACCCTGACCCGTGCTGTAACGGTCGAGTCCGTCAAAATCGCGAGTTCCTTTTCCCGCCGTCGCAGACAGATCTACAGATGGCAAATAGCCTGCGCGAGCTTCTCCGACTTGATAGCTGGCTGCTTTAAATGCGTGGTAGCTGGATTGAAGATCAGGGTTGGCCTCTATAGCTTTGGATACAACATCGTGGATATTTGCTGCAGAGTCTGCCTTAGCCACAGCACAGCACAGAGCCAGGGAACCGAATAGTATTCGGGAAAATCTCACCCGACCCGCTGAACTAATTTTCATCATTAATTGAACCCTGTGTTCTCTGAAACATTTGTATAGAATGAATTTTGCCGTTGAACCCACTAAAAACACCATCTTAATATAACTATTTGCTTCATAGTTTTCACCATGACATTCAAAATGCGATGAACAATGAATAAATCGCAAAAAAGAAACATCTAAAAAGGCTAAAAATGCAAACTTATGAGACATACATCACAATAATAGCATAAAAAGAAAATTTCTCAGGTCGGGACTAAATAACCTGATGACTGCCATCACCCTATTTGAGTTCTACAGCGGGTTTATAGATACCTATCTGAAATTCTGCTCGATCTTTGTGACCCATGCCTATCAATGACTCGCGCAACTCCTGGCTAAGCTTCCATGAAAAAGGCGTCATCCTTAATAAAGCTTCAGTTAAATCGCCAGATGGGATATCTAGCGAAAAGTTAAGATTACACTCATCCTCTGCGACAAAACCCTTAGGCGTTACTGGCTCAGGATGAGGGTTTATGGAGCTATAAATCTTTTTTCGCAGAGCCAGCAGATGGTTTTTACCCGGCGTAACAATGACGAGTTTCCCCGTAGGTTTTAAGACCCGATGTAGCTCCTCATCTTTACTCGGGGCGTAAACCCTGATGACAAAATCCATACTTCCATCAGCGATAGGTAATTGGTGGCTTGAAGCAACAATATAATGTTCTTTATCTGAACGACCTTTAGCCGCTAACCGGATAGCGGCTTTTGAAATATCGACTCCGTAAACCTGCGCGTTTACGCAATGCTCATGGAACAAACGAGAAAAATAACCTTCACCACAACCTATATCTAATAGGCTGGCAGTTCGTTCATCGACTATTTTTTTTAATTCCAACGCAAGGGGCGAAAAATACCCGGCACTTAAAAATTTCCTTCGTGAAATCAATTGTTCTTTTGCATCGCCAGGTTCAAGAGAATTCTTGTAGTGGACCGGCAGTAAATTAAAATAACCTTCTCTGGAGCGATCAAACTGGTGGCGATTTACACAGGCAATACCCTGAGGGTTTTCCACTAACGCCAGAGAACATAGGGGGCAAATTAACGCATTCATATATTTTTCTAAAAGGCGCAGGATGCCGAGCCTAATAAAAATTAGCAAGCAAAAATTTTCTGGCATTTTTGTTAACGCAGAATTCGTTTCAGCCGTACAAGCACTGTCTTTTTATTTTATATTTACATCACAGCACAATGTGAACCGAGATTTTTCATAAAAGATGCGTTAATTGATAACGCATCTTCTCCCGGAGTTTTACATATTTAAGGAATTATTCTTGTTCAGGTATTTCATAGCGATCAATAATATCTTTTACCAAACCACTTCGTACAATATCTTCACGAGCGAATTCGTGAACATATACATTTGGCAAATCAGCTAAACGCGCCACGGCATCTGCTAAACCATTGGGACCACGTATATCGCTTTGATTGATATCACCGTTAATAACAACCTTACAATCTTCACCTATGCGCGTTAAAAACATTTTCATTTGCGCAGGACTCGTATTTTGCGCTTCATCAAGAATCACAAAGGTTTTACTATTAAAAGTTTTACCACGCATATAAGCGAGAGGAGCCGCAACAATTCTACCGTGACGTAAACAGTAATCCACGGTTCCAGCCCCCAAACGTTCATTTAAAATATCGCGGAATGCATCTATGTATACCGCGAATTTTTCATCGAGGTCACCCGGTAAAAAACCCAAACTTTCACCAGACTCTACAGCAGGACGAGTCAAAATGATTCGCTCAATACGCCCCGATTCTAAAGCTTCCGCCGCTAAAGCACCTGCGCAATAACTTTTACCTGTACCGGCAGGACCAATACCAAATGTTAATGCGTGATGATTAATTGCTGTGATGTATTCTTGTTGAGCCTGGTTTTTAGCGCGGAGGGGTTGAGCTGAACGAGGGGGGGAGTAAGCAGTTTCGACTTGTTTCGAGCGGGATTTTAAATCAACTATGTTGTCATCGATTCTCGGTTGTTTTCGCGATGATTTGTGTCGCGAACTTTTCTGGATGCTTTCGTCGGAAAAACTATTGTGAGAATTACTACGTCTAGCGTGATTTCTTCTTGCCATAAATGGTCACCGCCCTTAAGGTTCAAAGTTAACAACAAAGTTAAACTTTACAGTTTCTATTGACGCACACCTCTATCCTGTAGATAACACATACCTCAGACAAAACATACTTGCATTAGTTCCAGTCGAATCACCTCACTCAGGAAATCATTTATGCCAATTAAAAGGGCGAAAAATTCCGATGAATATTTAATGAAAAGCATCAAATATCCAACTACCTAAATCACCATATCTTGTGGGCTTTTTTGTCGCCCACTACCAGATACTAGGCTGAAAGAAGAAAACGGTCAACCGATTTTTGTAATTTTTATATAACAAAAACTTCATTATTGCGGTTTCTTTTTAAACGCCGAAAAACCATCTCCAAAATCACTTTGCGGTTCTGGTTTAGCGCTTGGAGCACGACGCTTTCCTACATTCTTTTTATCTTTAGTGCGGACTTTTACTTTAGGGGTTTTGTCGGCAGTTGTTTTCTTATCATCTGTTTTCTTTTTAGTTCCAACTGCTTTACCAGACGACTTGGTTTTATCGGGGCCTTTATAATGCCCTAGCACACCAGGAATACTAATCAGCTCGAAGTTAACGTCGAGATAACGTTCAATTCCTTTGGTGAGATTCCAATCCCGCGCCGCAACAAAAGATACGGCCCTACCCTCGGCATCCGCTCGCCCGGTACGACCGATTCTATGCAAATAATCATCTCCGGATTGCGCCATATCAAAATT
>CBHTVU010000324.1:0-3898 GCA_966096785.1 uncultured Gammaproteobacteria bacterium
ACATGGAAAAATAGTTTTCATTGCGTTGGCGATTTTATGGCTGACTTTGATCAAATGGGCTGCGGTATCTACCGGAAGATCGCTCCACTGATCTACTTCCTGACGGGGAATCACTAGAACATGCCCTTCACGAATTGGCTGGATAGTTAAAATCGCGATAGCTATATCATCTTGATAAACAAAATTGCCTGGAATTTTTCCTTCCATAATTAATGTAAAAACACTCGCCATATAAATCCCCTAAAATAATTTTTTAGGGAGCCGTCATCCTAGCCTAAGCCAGCATGACAACTCCCTGTTTAGTTAGTAAATCGCTAGACCATAACCTAATAATTGTTTCGCTAAAACCTCATCTAGCTGCGAAATTGTTTCTTCACGCAACTCAATAAAGTCATAGCCATATTTTTTGTAAAACTCTTGCTTAACTAATTTTTCGGATAATGCCGCTGCATTGTCCTCTGAGCCCCAAATATCAATAGCCAACTGAAGCTCTGGCAAAAAGAAATCAACATTCACGGCTTCATTCGCCGCTGACAAAAAATAGTCGTTGGCGTGGTGAACACCCGCCAGGTATAGCCAATTCTCAACCGCAAAAGCAGTTTGACTACCCACTAATCTTCCACTTAACGTTTTTGTTGAGAGAGAGAATACCTCGCCTTTTATATGCCCAACACTTGATAAAAATTGCAAATTATCCAACAGCGTTTCGGGCCAGGTAACAAACGGAATCCCGGATTGTTCGCTGATATGTTGCTCACCACCAATCGCCTTACCACGCGATGTTAATAACCAACCGCGAATATGTTTTTTTATCCACCCGCGCTCAGCCAATACTAAATTAATCAATCGCGCAGAAAGATCGACCTTAGTGCCAAGATGTGTTGCACTGAGTGGAGCCTCCGGCAATAAGCGCAATAATGGATGGTCCTGTACCGATTCCGGCCATGCGATATATTCACCGTATTTCGGGTGATTAATATATATGCCGCCCTCGAACTTACCTTTTTCTGTCAACTGCCAATGATTGTCTACCTTCACAATCCAACCGCCCTGAGCGAGTAAAATAAAAAGCTCTTTACTCTCCTTGCGAAGCTGGCGCGCCAATGCGGTTGTCGATATGTGTTTTTCAGACATTAAGCAGTTCCTGTCAGGTGTAGATTGGCGAGTCTAACTCATGATCATCGCAAAATGTATAATGCCGAATCTCTCTTGTACGGAAACAATTATGCAAATTTGGGTCGATGCCGACGCCTGCCCTAAACCGGTTAAAGAAATTCTTTATCGTGCGGCGCACAAGCGTCAAATAGTCATGATGTTGGTAGCCAATCAATTTTTGTCAGTACCAGCATCGCCCTTTATAAAAACGACGCAGGTCAGTAGCGGGTTTGATGTAGCGGATAATTATATTGTTCAACAAATTACCGCAAAAGACTTATTAATAACTGCCGATATTCCCCTCGCAGCAGAGGCGATCGCCAAAGGTGCTGCGGTCATAAATCCTCGCGGTGAGAGGTACACAAAAGACAGCATAGGCGCACGACTCAACATGCGCGATTTTATGGAAACCATGCGTTCAAGTGGAGTGGTACATGATGGTCCTCCGCCCTACAACGACAAAGATAAACAAACCTTTGCTAATGCGTTGGACCGATGGCTAGCACAAGCTAGCTAGGGTTTATGTGAGCCAAGCGCTATTTCACTGGCTTTATGGCAAGTAAATCCCTATACTGCGCGCACTTTCAGTAACGCCCCTCCTTTATTGATTTTATGTTGTGGGGAAATGCTGAGCAGGCAGGATGCCTGAGGGCTGCCCTAATGCTAGTTCGATGTCATTATTATCAACTAGTCCAAAACATGAAGTTCAAATTTTCAGCCTGCTACAAAGTGCGCAATTTTCCAGAAGACATGATGTTTTCGAATTGCACTGTGTTCACATTATTCGACTAGACTTTCTACTATTGAATCTCCAATGACTGGATTTTCAAGTGTTAGCAAATTTGTTGATAAGAACACGCGGGAATCCGTTGATTTAATCGCCTTATCTTGCATCAGCTTTGTTGATGTAAATTCTTTGTGTGTAATCCTTTTTGGCATTCACACCCATAGCGACCCGATCATCGCTCCCACACATGTTGCGTAAAAATTATTTTACGCAACATGAAAAATTACTTGATCATAAAAACATAAAACGATCCTTAACTGATATTACCTTGATGGTAAAAAATATCAGCGACGGCGTTGCTTTATTGTTTTTTACAAAACGATTCTCTTATTCGTAAGAGCACAACCAAAGGTTTAAAAATGACTGACCAAATTCTGTTTGCCGACCTCGGCCTCTCTGAACCAGTAATGAAAGCTGTAGTAAAAGTTGGCTACGAAGTCCCCTCTCCCATTCAGGCCGCTGCAATTCCAGTGCTGCTTGCCGGTGGCGATATTTTAGGGATGGCTCAAACCGGTACCGGTAAAACAGCTGCATTCGCACTCCCGTTGCTTTCACGCATTGACATGAAACAACAAGAGCCACAAATTTTAGTTCTCGCACCAACGCGCGAACTCGCTATTCAAGTAGCAGAAGCATTCCAAAAATACGCCGCAGAAATTCCCGGTTTCCACGTATTACCGATTTACGGCGGTCAGGACATGACCAGCCAATTGCGCCAATTAAAACGTGGTGCCCATGTCGTTGTCGGCACACCAGGTCGCGTAATGGATCACCTACGTCGCGGCAGCTTGAACTTAAATAATCTGAAAGCATTGGTTCTCGATGAAGCTGACGAAATGTTACGCATGGGCTTTATCGATGATGTGGAGTGGATTTTGGAACACACTCCAAAAACTCGCCAAACCGCATTGTTTTCAGCAACCATGCCCCGCGAAATTCGCCACGTGTGTAATAACTATTTAAACAATGCCAAAGAAATAAAAATCGAAAGCAACCAATCTACTGACGCGAATATCGAACAAGTTTATTGGATGGTTAGCGGCACTAATAAATTAGACGCTCTGACTCGTATTCTTGAAGTTGAACCTTTCGACGGCATGATTATTTTCGTGCGCACAAAAACAGCCACAGTTGAACTCGCCGAAAAATTGGAAGCGCGTGGTTTCGCTGCTGCTGCACTGAACGGCGATATGAATCAACAATTGCGTGAGCGTACCATTGAACGTTTGAAAACCGGTTCATTGGATATAGTGATCGCGACTGACGTTGCTGCTCGCGGTATCGATGTTGAACGTGTAAGTCACGTTGTAAACTACGATATTCCTTACGATAGCGAAGCCTACGTTCACCGCATTGGCCGTACCGGTCGTGCAGGCCGTAGTGGTAAAGCAATTTTGTTTGTTGCTCCGCGTGAAAAACGTTTGCTTTACACCATCGAAAAAGCGACCAAAAAGCCAATCACTTTAATGGAATTGCCAAGCGGCGCTACAGTAACCAAACATCGTATTGATCAATTCACACAACAAATTTCTGATACCTTGGCAGAAAATACTGACTTGAGTTTCTTTAATAATTTGTTGGCGGAATTCAGCAACAAAAATGAAGTATCGCCAGAGGATATCGCATCTGCATTAGCTTATCTGCTGCAAAAAGAACGTCCGCTACAAGTAAAATTTACCGACGTGAAACCCGAGCGTGAACGCAGCAGTAGCGATCGTGATCGTGGCCCACGTGAAGATCGCGGATCGCGAGGCGACCGCGGCTCGCGCGACGGTGGTGATCGTGGCCGCAGCGATCGTCCACGTGAAGATCGTCCGCGTCGTGAACATAACGATGAGAACATGGTTCGCTACCGTATTGAAGTGGGTCGTAATCACGAAGCTCGCCCTGGTGACATCGTAGGCGCAATCGCCAACGAAGCTGGAATTTCCAGTGCGAATATCGGCCACATTAAAT
>CBHTVU010000325.1:0-3895 GCA_966096785.1 uncultured Gammaproteobacteria bacterium
CCATGCGCTTTTTGTAGGTTTGTAGTTTTTCCAGAGGAGCGCGTGATACCGCCATCAAGGTAACATCATGATTAGCAAGATGAACAGCAACACCATCGAATCCGTCGGCAATACTCGAACAGGATGGGCACCCGGCTTTATAGTCAGGGCCGAACATAAAGTGATAAACAAGCAGCTGTGAACGCCCGGCGAAAAGATCTGCCAGGGACGCTTTGCCAGTTTCTGTGTCGAATTGATAATCCTTATCCACTCTAACCCAGGGCAAAGCTTGTCGCTGTTGCGCCACTGCATCGCTACGTCGGGTCAATTCTTTCTCGGCATCAAGCAATTCCAAACGAGCTGCTAGCCATTCTTGTCGTGTACCAATCATATCTACCTCGCGTTTTATAAATGTTAGTCATGAGTTATGTTAGTGGCCGATTCCTCAAAGATGTGCATAAAACTTAAGGCGGTAACCCTATGGAGTCGTTAATTACCAATAAGAAAAACACGTTTTATCGAGGCGGCAATTTTTCAAAACCTGGTAAGTTTGTGTCGACTCTATCCCACTCTAGCGCCCGCGATGTGTAGGTTCTTATGCTGGGCGTGTATCGACCTGGATCATCCAAAGTACCCGCACGCACGCTAAACGCTGCCGGGTTTGCGGAAAAGGTCATATACACGGGCGTGCCACAGGTGGGGCAAAAAGCGCGGGTTTTTACATTTCCACTGTCGGCAGTCATATTCCATTTCCCAGCTACGCCTTCAATGCGTGCAGCCGCGCTAGGAAACACTAAATGTGATGCATGACCATTACCGCTTTCTCGCCTGCAATCAGTGCAATGGCATTCGACACCCACAATAGGTTCCGCATTTATTTCGTAGCGAATTGAACCGCAAGCACAACCACCGGTATAAGAATTTGTCATGGTTTTTCCTCGTTGGATTAAGTTAAAAAATTGGCACTACTAATCGATCAGCTAGTTAAGCTATAACCTGTTTGGGATTGCTCTGAGCTATAGTAGTGGCCAGGTTTTATTGGGTGGGAGTAACAAATATGGCGGGATCTGTGTGGACTCGTTAATTACCAGTGCAGCACTCGCGCTCGCAAAAGGCGATTTTTTCGGCGTGCTCAATCGCGTTGCCTTGCGTGATGACGCACCCGCACTTGCTCTGCGGGGCATTGCTATGGCGCAACTCGGTGATTTGGAACGGGCCAAGATATTGTTGCGCAAAGCGACGCGCGCGTTTGGTTCAAAGCAGCAAGTATCACAAGCGCGATGCATAGTGGCGGAAGCGGAAATTGCACTCGCCGTGCGCGATCTGGATTGGTCAGCACGTCGATTGGAGAATGCACATCAGGTTCTCGAAGAACACGGCGATAAGATCAACGCTGCTTACGCACGCCATTTGCAGATAAGACTCTTACTGCTGTTCGGCCGACTGAGTGAGGCGGAAGCAATGGTCGAGCAATTAAATCCAGCGCTATTTTCGCCCGCTTTCAAAGCCGCACACGAACTTGTGACTGCGGGAATTGCTATACGCCGCCTCCACATAAATGCCGCACAGGAAGCACTTTTTCGAGCACAACAGGAAGCTCGTCGCGCACAAATTCATCCATTATTAGCGGAAATTGATAAAGCCTTTCAGGTTCTGCAAACCCCTGCGGCGCGACTGTTAACCTCAGATGGAGAACAACTCCTGCTGTTAAGTGATGTGGAAGCCCTACTCGCCTCCGATGTTTTAGTCGTAGATGCCTGCTGTTATGCAGTACGACATCAAACCCAAATTGTTTCCCTCGCCAGTCGCCCGATTTTATTCAGCCTTGTCCGCGCCCTGGGTGAGGCTTGGCCTGAAGATGTATCGCGCGATCAACTTGTGAAACTCGCCTTTCGGCAGAAATTCGCCGATGAATCCTTGCGCGCTCGCCTTAGGGTTGAGATGGGTCGACTGCGCACTTTGCTAGAAGTTTTTGCGGAAATTAAATCTACCCAGAGTGGCTACAGGCTTGTGCCTCATTGCACAGAAAATCTGGTTGTGCTCGATCAACCTATTCAGGAAAAGTACGCTGACCTGCTCGCTATACTTGCTGACGGGGAAGCCTGGTCAAGTTCGGCGCTGGCGATGGTACTGGGAACCAGCCAACGCACTGTGCAGCGCTCACTCGAATCACTCGCCGATTCGGGAAAAGTACAATCCTTTGGTCGCGGGCAAGCTCGTCGCTGGGTGACCTCTCCACTACCAGGGGTCACGACAATATTGTTACTCCCAGGCCCGCTTCCGGGTACGTAAACTCATCTCACACATTCAACAAATGAGACTTTCAAGATGAAAAAATCCCCAGCAGAAATTATTGGCGAATACGGGCCCTTCCCCGGTGTAGATGCGGTTCACGGCGTAAGCTTCGACGGAGAAAAGGTGTGGTTTGCATCGGGCGACAAACTCAACGCCCTTGACCCCGACAGCGGCAACATAAATCGTTCGCTCGATGTGCCTGCACATGCAGGAACCGCCTTCGATGGAAAATTCCTGTTTCAAATATTCGAGCAACACATCCAGAAAATTGATCCAGACACGGGTGATGTAGTGGCAAAAATTCCCACCCCACCCGGCGGTGCAGCCGGATTGGCTTGGGCGGACGGAATGCTATGGGTCGGACAACATCGCAATCGAAAAATCCATCAGGTGAATCCTGAAACTGGCGAAATTCTTGGCTCCATAGAATCAAACCGATTCGTAACCGGCGTCACCTGGGTAGAAGGCGAACTCTGGCATGCAACCTGGCAAGACGATGAAAGTGATTTACGCCACGTCGATCACCGCAGCGGTGAAGTTTTAGAAATACTGACTATGCCGAAAGGTATGGGTATCTCAGGACTCGAATCTGACGGCGCCAACCGATTTTTCTGTGGAGGCGGCCCTAGTGGAAAATTACGCGCGGTGCGCAGACCATAATAAAAATATAAGTAAATGTGATGCGGGGAGGATGAAATTACTCTTCCCCAAACAATCAAACTTTTAAGGTCGACGCTAAAAATTTAATAATGTTTTGGTAAATTGAATGAATACATTATTCAATTTAAGTTGCTTCTAAATTATTGACTCACTGTCCCGCCAGTGACACACTGCATCCCTCAACTATTTCCCTACCACTACCACAGGAGTTCGAATTATGAAATTGAATGACATTGCTCTCCTGTCGGCTGCTTGATTACCTGGCTTTAACTACTCCTTACATTTCAGGTTTATTGATGGCTGCGTAATCGCACGCCGACTTTCCGTTCGTTTTTAACTGTCGCCTATATTGCGATGCTTTTGTTCGTCTGAACTTAACGAATGTGGAATTTTCCATCATGATTAATCTGGATTTTGAATCACTACAACCTATTGGCCTTACACCCTATATCGCACAACAATTACTAATGCTGGATGCTATCGGAACCGACGCATTTCCTGCACGCGTTGTTGAAATTCACCGCGACAGAATTATTTTACATAACGGAAAAAATGAATTGCAGACGCGCAGCTTTCCAAATATGGAATTAGGAAAACTTGCCGTGGGTGATTGGGTTATTGCTGAACCACATGAAACCAATGCGTATCAAATTACCAATCGCATGGAACCTGTTACACAAATTACTCGCCGTAGTGCACAGGGAAATACTCAATTACTTGTCACGAATGTTGACACAGCACTGTTGGCAATGGGTTTGGACAAGGATTTTAATTTACGTCGGATGGAACGCTATCTTACGATTGTACAAGCGGCGCAGGTTACACCCGTTATCGTCTTGACCAAGCGAGATTTGGTGAATGATGTTGATGAAAAGCTGGAACAAATTAGCCAACGTCTACCATCAAACATTCAGGTGTACGCTGTGAATGCATTGGAAGAAATTACAGCAACTATTTTGAC
>CBHTVU010000326.1:0-3852 GCA_966096785.1 uncultured Gammaproteobacteria bacterium
TGCAAACCTTGTTGTGGGCTATGGATGATGGAGTCTTTTCAAATAAAGAAAAAACAATAAAATTAATTATCTATACCGACTCACAAAATATTTTAGGCCTATTAACGCGCCGGGAAAAATTAGAGCAGCGTGATTACACTACAAATAGCGGAAAAATTTTAAAAAATGCCAATCTTTATCAACATTTTTATAGCATTATAGATCAATATGATTGCCAAATTATTAAAGTGGATGGACATAAGCCGCCACATGCAAAAAATGATATTGATAAAATATTTACCTTAGTTGATAAAGCTTCCAGGCTCGCCTTGCGACGTTTTCGTTGCGGCAACTTGGCATCGAAAAGTTGACTGCATCTATTTTCCACATTCTATAGAGAAACTTATGAACCTGGATAAATCAAAAAAGCGTATCGCAAAAAGATCTAAAATGGGTTTTCAAGGTTATCCTAAAATTTCCATAACTTATTGTGGTAAAACCGCTAACCTTGCCGATGAAGTAATGGTTGAATTTGTAATGGAGGAAGGCGCCGAAACTCAAACAGAAAAATTCACTAGCAAAACCGATGCGCGCGAAGATGAAATGATTCAATCTGCATTGGTAAAAATGATTGAACGCTCAGAAGCTAAAACAGTTGTACAAGCCAATAGTGTTTTGATTATTTCATAACTAATTTAAAGCCTGTTTTCTTTCTGAACATTGTGAAGACGATGACCGTAATAATTATTGGAACAAAGGAAATCCACAAAACCCTATTCCATCCGTAAATGCCCAGAATTCCGCCTGACGAAAAAGAACCTACAGCCATCATTCCAAACACGATGAAATCATTAAGGGATTGCACAGGGGTTTTCTCTTCTGAAGTATGGCATTCGAGTACCCAGGCTGAGGCCCCAAGAAATCCAAAATTCCAACCTATACCTAGCAAAATCAACATGCACCAGAAATGAAATACATCATCGCCGCCGAGTCCAATTGCGGTGGAAATTCCCGTTAAGAGTAAACCAAAAGTCGTAATGAATGGTGCACCGAATCGAGTGATTAGACTGCCCGTGAAAAAGCTTGGCCCGTACATCGCGATGACATGCCACTGCAATCCTAAATTAGCATTCGCATGTGAATGCCCATGCAGATGCATAGCGAGTGGAGCCGCCGTCATGAGGAAATTCATCAGCATGTATGACACAGCACCACAGGTTGCAGCGGCAATAAATTTTGGTTGTGCAATGATGACGGCGAGTGAACGGCCGCCAGATATTTCGGCAACAGTGGGTTTTGGTAATCGAACACCTGACAAAATCAACGCTGAAATTACAGCCACAATTGCTTGCACTAAAAATGTTGCAGCGTATAAATGCGTTGGCCAAAGTTCCATTGTGAAGGTCACGAGCTGGGGACCTACAATTCCAGCTGCTACACCACCACCCATGACTAACGAAAGTGCTTTTGCTTTTTGTTTTGGTGCAACGCCGTCAGTCGCTGCAAAGCGAAACGATAAAACCACAGCAGCATAAGCGCCACCAAAAAAAGTCCCTACACAAAATAGCCAGAAAGAACTGACGATCATGGCGTACATGGATAATAATCCAACCAATACGCCCGCTAGAGTTCCAGATAAAAAAGCTGTGCGACGACCAAAGCGCCTGGCAATTGCGCCTGCAGGCAAAATGCATGCAGCCATACCAACTACAAAAATGGAAATGGGTAATGTTGCTAGCAGCGGGCTTGGCGCTAACATATTGCCAACAATCGCACCCGTTGCGTAAACGACTACAGAATTTGCGCCTGCCAAGGCTTGGGCGAGAGTGAGCCGCCAAATATTATTGCGTTGATCACGTTCGGTTAGTTCAGCAAAATCGCTCAACTGTGTTTGCTTTTCATTCATAGCTAAGGACTCGCCCTACTTCTCTTGCATCTGAGCACTTTTATTTTTTGAATTATTTCATGATAGATCATTCAAAATTTGAACTTTTCAGATTTTATTTTTCGATAGGCTTTGTTAGCGGCAACTTTGTGTAGGGTCCACATATCACGGTGAAGACAGTTGTTGATTGCGATCATGGACAAGCTCGCAGACTTGCCCTGATTACTTGTTCCTCGTTGATTAGTTACGCCCGGCCATTACGCCGCCATCCACATCCCAAATCGCTCCCGTAACCCAACTTGCCTTTTCGGACAGCAGAAAGATGACTACATCAGCCACATTTTGCGGGGTACCTACCCGGCCAATCGGATGAAATCCATTGAAGCCTTGAAGCGCATTATGAACATCCGCCTTAGGTATGAAGCCTTCGTAGATAGGTGTTTCAACAACCGCAGGGGATACGGCGTTTACACGAATCTGTTTGGGGGCCAGCTCCATTGCCAAATGTTGTGTCAGGGAATGCAGGCCAGCTTTGGCCATTGAATAGGCTGATGACGGCGTTGCAGCTATAGCTTGTTTAGCCCACATTGAACCAATATTCACGATGGCCCCGGGGCGATTTCCGGCAACGAGGTTAGCGGCAACTTTCTGCGTGATAAAAAAGAATGCCCGGTTTAACCGCATGTACTGGTCATAGTCCGCGCCCTCATGTTCCAAAAACGGCTTTGGAAAGAATATGCCTGCGGCGTTGACCAGCAAGTCGATATCTGAGTGCCTCTCATCAATCACGTTTAACAGAGATAAAACACCGTCTTCCTCGGATAAATTAGCAATCAGAACGTCGACCGGACCATATACCGCTAGCGCCTTGCTAGCCTCCTCAGCTTTCTCCGCGCGGTTGCCAACTATCACAGCTGTACCGCCTTCAGTCAGCACGGCACGCGCTACTTCAAAGCCCATTCCACTGGTGCCACCTACGACTAGCAATTTTTTACCTTCGAATTGAGTACTCATAATAAATCTCTCTTTGATAATAGAAGAAAATCTTTAAATGATCGGTGTTGAAGTCATAAGGTTATCCCAGCGATTCTCTTCAACATGAAAGCTATTATTAAGTGATTTACTCCTCTGCACAAACCAGATAAAGTTTCTCAAATCAAAAGAAAATCTTTATCGCTATGAAAACACCTATCTTTTTGAATGCATTAAAAGCCTTTGAGGCAAGTACCCGCCACCAAAGTTTTTCGGCGGCAGCGAATGAGTTAAATGTAACGCCTGCAGCTGTTGGCCAATTGGTGCGAACGCTTGAGGACTGGCTTGGCGTACCACTATTTCAGCGAGCTACTAGCGGGCGGGTGAGACTTGTGCCCACCGAGGCGGCAGAACGCGCGCTTCCTGATATTCGAGCTGGCTTCGATAGATTGACCCTAGGTTTGGAGCGGTTGAAGGAAGGTTCGGCCAAAGGTGTTTTGACGATAACAATCAGCCCTGCTTTCGCCTCAAAATGGTTGCTGCCGCGTATCGATAAATTTCAAAGTGAATGGCCAGCTCTGGACGTTCGCCTTGATACAAGCCTTAAACCCGTAAACTTCGCAACGGCGAGTGTGGATATTGGTGTGCGCTACGGCCTTGGACATTGGCCAGGTTTGGTAGCAGAGAAGTTGATGGATGAAGAAATTTACCCGGTGTGTTCACCCACCTTGCTGAGCAAAAAAAATCGCTTTAAAAGCCCCTCCGATCTTATCGGAGAAACCTTGATTCATGATCTTTCCATGGATACTCATACTGGTTTTCCTTCGTGGGCTCAGTGGTTGAGCGACGCAGGTGCAAGCGAAGCAAAAATTATCAGGGGAATGCAAATCAATAATTCCGCAGCTGTGTTACAAGCAGCAATCGACGGGCACGGTATAGCTTTGGCTCGCAGTGTTATGGCGCGGGATGATTTGGCAGCGGGTAGACTGGTTCGACTTTTTCCAGAAATCGATTTT
>CBHTVU010000327.1:0-3843 GCA_966096785.1 uncultured Gammaproteobacteria bacterium
CTGTTTGATGCAAGAATCCAGGTTGCGGAAATTAAAGTGCCCAGGGCGACCATCGTGGTCGCCATAAAATGCAATCCGGGGCCGACACGATTCCAACCAAATAACATTACTCCGAGAAAACCAGCCTCCAAAAAAAATGCCGTAAGCACTTCATAAGTCAGTAGTGGGCCCGTGATACTTCCTGCGAAGTCTGAAAAAAAACTCCAGTTGGTTCCAAATTCATAGGCCATCACAATGCCGGACACAACGCCCATTCCAAAATTTACCGAAAATATTTTTAACCAAAAATGGTAGAGGTCACGATAAACTTCGCGTTTGGTGCGCAGCCAGCAGGCTTCTAATACGACGAGGTAACTTGCGAGACCAATTGTGATGGCAGGGAAAATAATGTGGAATGAAATTGTAAAAGCGAACTGCATTCTTGCCAGTTCAAGCGCGGAAAATCCAAACATATTTCACCCCAAACAATCACTTAAATACTAATACCCAAAAATCAATAAACTCAACATTGAAGATCTGGTAGTTTTGCAGCTTTGTTCGTTTGAAAAGCCCCGCCATCAGGCGGGGCGCAATCGACCATAAATGTCGAGTTTTATTGCAGAAATATTTTTTAACACCACAAATAATTACACCATTGGCGGATCGGTTTCTCTTACATAGGCGCGATGCGTTGCCAAAGCCGCTTTAAATTTACTCAGATCATCCTCAAGTGTTGCACCACTTGCGAATACGATTGCAGGATCTGCAGAACCATCTGGCAAAGCAACAGGTACATCAGCTTTCGTAAATAAATCTGCACCATTACCTATTACGAGAATCGGCTTACAGTGACGATATTGTTGACGAATAAAATCCAGCGAGTGCGCATCTCGTGCCAAATCTTTTGCGCTGGATTGACCACCGGCAACTACAACACCATCGTATAAAACCGACGGGCCTGCCTCGATTGAGATTTCGACATCCAGAAATTTTCCGTCGTCAGTACTTACTTTTCCAAGTTGCGAACCTACAAGACGCGGCACGGCGCCTTCGCTTAATAAATCTGCATATACCGCAGAAACAGACTCGGCATCTACGTCGTTACCTACGAGTATCGCCACTTTGCGCGTGCGAATTCCGGTTTGACCAGGCCGAGCCAAAAGCGACAAGGCAGGTGACGGTTCATATATCGGAGTTGGCAATGAGGATGCGATTGGTGCAGCAGGAGGCAACTCAAGGCCCAGACCCTTGGCCACATTCCACGCCAATGATGTATCGACATTAACAAGTAAAGATAAAACGCGCTCACGAATCGCAGGTATTTGCACACGCGTTAATTCAAAACGGAACGCCGCAATAATATGTTGCTGTTCGACAGGCGTTTGGCTTTGCCAGAATAAACGTGCCTGCGCATAATGCTCAGCAAATAATTCCGGTTTACCACGCACTTTATCTTCAACAATCGGTTGAGGAAAACTGGTGAAGCCTGAAATGCCCGCCTGAAACGGACAACCGCCCGCCAATGAATTAGGTTCGTAATTCACGCGGCCACGGTGGATAGCTTGACGATGCATACCATCGCGCTGATTGTTATAAATCGGCGCAATCGGTGAATTGATTGGAATCTCGTGGAAATTTGGCCCACCCAAACGCGTGAGCTGCGTATCCAAATAAGAATGGATACGACCTTGCAATAGCGGGTCATTAGTGAAATCAATTCCGGGAACAATATGCGCCGTACAGAAAGCAACTTGCTCTGTCTCTGCAAAAAAATTATCCGGGTTACGATTCAACACCATTTTACCAACACGAGTTACGGGCACCAATTCTTCTGGAACAATTTTGGTAGGGTCCAAAATATCGAACTCGAATTGATCCGCTTGTTCTTCAGAAAAAATCTGCAAACCTAATTCCCATTCAGGAAATTCGCCCGCTTCAATAGCTTCCCACAAATCACGTCGATGGAAATCTGGATCTGCACCATTAATTTTTACAGCTTCGTCCCACACCAGCGAATGAGTGCCTGCAAGTGGAGTCCAATGGAATTTACAAAACACTGATTGGCCTGCGTCGTTAACCAACCGGAACGTATGAACACCAAAACCTTGCATGGTGCGATAACTGCGTGGAATTGCACGGTCAGACATTTGCCATAGCAACATGTGTGTTGACTCAGGAGTTAGCGACACGAAATCCCAAAAGGTATCGTGCGCACTTGAAGCTTGTGGCATTGCATGATGAGGCTCAGGTTTAACCGCATGAACCAGATCAGGAAATTTCATCGCGTCCTGAATAAAAAATACTGGAATATTATTTCCCACTAAATCCCAGTTACCTTCGTCGGTATAAAATTTTACTGCAAATCCGCGCACATCGCGCACTGCATCTGCCGAGCCGCGCTCACCAGCGACTGTAGAAAATCGCACAAAAACCGGTGTACGTTTACCTGGCTCAGAAAATAAATTAGCGCGTGTAACATGGCTTAAAGATTCGTAAGTTTCAAAATATCCGTGAGCTGCTGAACCGCGAGCGTGCACAACACGTTCTGGAATACGTTCGTGGTCAAAATGGGTAAGCTTTTCACGGAGAATAAAATCTTCCATGGCGGTGGGGCCGCGCAAACCAATTTTTAATGAATGTTGGTTGTCTGCAACTGGTACGCCCTGGTTTGTTGTTAACACTTGATTGCTGGCGTCCACACGAACACGATCGAGTGATTCTACGGTAGGATTTTCACCGATATTAGGGTGCCCATCGCCCACTTTGTCAGAAGAAATAACTTCTGTTGATGTACTGCCGGTTGCAGATGGCGCAGCAGGTTCGCGTGTCGCTCCTGTATAGGGACAACGCGCTGCTTCTCCGTATTCATTCACTTTATTTTCATTGACTGGCATGGCAGCGGCCAAATCTTTTCCCGCAGCCATTTTTTCCAGTAACCGATCACCGATTGGATTTTCTGATCCAAGACTATCGGGGGACGTTGGTGTGGAGGGGCCGGATACTGTACTTAAAATAGAACCTGATCCATTTATATTATCTGTTGTTGTCTCTTGGTCTGGCATCTTATTTCTCCAAAATATTGAGTCAAAGATAAGAAAATCAAATTGCTCTGATCGTCTCTTATCAAAGTGAGTTAGAGGTACACCGATTAAATAATTTGATTAATTCGATGGAAAACATTTAACGATTAGTTATTCGTTGACATAGCTGTCGTTAAAATAAGTAATTCGTCGTTAAAATGCTTTATTAAAGCGACATTTAGCTCTTTATATAATGGGGTTGATTCACTTCACTTTTCCGTGCGCTGCCGAACGATTACTCCGCTTAACTATGTCGGCTTTGTCCCTAGCTGCGTTCGTGTGTCTCGCTTATATTTTCCTGGGAAACAAAATGCCTGGCGCAAAACGCATTCGCGAAATCAAATTGGGAATCAGAGTTGAATTGACAAAATCGTAGGAGTGAATAAGTTGAAATTATTTAAACGGATGTGAAATCGACAAAGGGGCGAAATTACGCGGAAATCCATTTCCGCCCGGCAAAAAATTAAGACTTATTTCCGCCGCCGTGGCTATTTTGGCCACCCTTTCTCCCGGCTTCTGATGCGCGCTCGGGATCATTTTTGAAGTTACCTCCGCTTGCACTTCCGCCCTTTTTACCAGCTTCAGATGCTCGTTCTGGATCTTGCGCGAAACCTCTACCACCTTTATTTGTAGCCATGTTAAAACCCTCTTTCGAATGAATGTAACAGTTTGTGCACTAAGCACGTAGAATTAGACACAGCTTTTAGAAATCATTCAAAAACATTTGAAATTAATTTCAATTAAAATTAACTCTACAATAGGAATTTATTTAATAAAATCAAAT
>CBHTVU010000328.1:0-3838 GCA_966096785.1 uncultured Gammaproteobacteria bacterium
AGAAACTGTAAATTTAAATTTATCCGGTGAAAAACCATTTTTGGCTTTTAATACGTACCCCTGAGAGATAAAACATTGTCCGTTCTCTTTAAAAAGGCTTGGTTTTATATCGTTTTCAGAAAGCTCACTGATATCGGTTGTTTGTTTTATAAGTGTTTTTGGATAAATTTTCTTCTCGCACATTTCTTCTGTCTTTTTGAACTCTTCTGGATCTTTATCGCCTAGATCCCAGGTTGTTAAATATAAATTACCGTCGTTATCAAGAATGGAAGTGTCTATCGCATTATCTTTAACGAAATACATTTGTGGTGGATGTATGGGTAATAGGGTTGTCAAAATATTTGAATCTTTGTCTGCTGATTGAAATAACACAAAAACCAAAATAAGTTGAATGATATAAAGAAATTTTTTCATGATGAGCTGCCTGCCTCTTTGGAATAAATATTGTTCTGTGACCGAATTAACTCTTGATGCAAGACAATTTTAAGGTCATCGTTTAGATAGCCAAGGTAGTAAGCTTGCTATTGGCCTTGGCTGTGTTTGAATGTACGCAATATAATACAGGCTGCAAATATCCATCAAACACCACTTTTATCATGCGCTCCTTTCCGCTTTAATAACCAATATTTAATGCTAAGTAGGTTTAATGACTTTTTCCACTGACCAACTAAAAGAAAATCTACCCCAAGCTCATACAGGTGTGTGGTGGATTGCTTTATCCGGTGGTTTGGATTCTTGCGTTTTACTTCATTCAATTGCTGCTTTGAATTTGCCTGTTAAGTTACATGCGTTGCATATTAACCATCAAATCTCACGGAATGCTAATGATTGGCAGCAGCATTGTGCTGACTTGTGTTCCCGGATAGATGTTCCTTTTACCGCAGTGAAGGTGAATGTAAAAAACAGTGGGCGTGGAATAGAAGATGCGGCTCGCGAAGCGCGGTATGCGGTTTTTGAAAAGCACCTTCAGAACGGTGATTATCTTTTAACGGGGCACCATGCAGACGATCAGGCCGAAACCATACTGCTGCGATTGTTGCGTGGCGCCGGTCCGCGTGGCTTGGCGGCTATGGCGAAGGAGCGTTCATTGGGGAAAGGTATCTTATGTCGGCCATTATTAAATTTTACGCGAGCTGAATTGGAAGACTATGCACTCGCCCGTCAACTGAGTTGGGTAAACGATGAGAGCAATACTGACGATCATTACGACCGCAACTTTGTACGCAACCAGGTTATGCCGCTATTGCGTGAGCGTTGGCCGCAGTTTTCACAGAAGTGGCAGCAGACAGCAGATTTATGTGCAGCAAATGAGGGTTTGATTGAAGAACTCGCCGCGCAGGATTTGGCATTAGCGGATTATAAACCGGCTTTGGTAGGTACTAGCATTAAGCTAGATTATGTTGAATCCTTATCCGTTATTCGTCGTCATAATTTAATCCGAGCCTGGCTGCGGCGGCAGGGGTTGAGTACACCGGAACAGCAACATCTCCAGCAAATTGAACAGCAAATTGTTGGTGGCCGACCGGATGCAGAGGCGCAGGTTAATTGGGGCGATGCGAGTTTGAGAGTTTATCGACAACGTGTTTACGCTTTACCGATTGGGGATTTACCGCAGATGACGGTCTCATCTTTAGAGTTTGCAACGAATATCGAAATGTCTGGCAAGCTCGTCTTTTCATTTTATTTTATGGAGTCGTCTGATCAACTGCTTCTAAATCCGAACCTTCCCAATCTTCACGTGCGCTTTCGGCAGGGGGGGGAGCGCTGTCGTCCCGCAGGTAGGGCTCATTCGCAAACCCTAAAACGACTGCTGCAGGATTACGCAATTGAGCCTTGGTTAAGAGAGAGTTTGCCGCTCATCTACAGTGGTGAAAATTTGGTGGCCGTCGCGGATCTATGGATTTGCGAGGGATTTCAGGCAGAGGCTGGTTATCTGCTGAGCTATAGACGAAAAGTGGATTAGCATGTCAGTGCAGACTGCCCATTTTTATTGATTCGCAAGTCATTCGCAGGATAAAAATAACCTTTTCATTGAGCCAATCACCTCTTTCGGGTAGACTGGCGCCCCGTCCTGAAAGATAAACCTAACGCCCCGCAACGGGTGCAAAATTGATCGTTTATCTCCATCTATTTCGCTTACAGCGCTTAATTAATTATTTGCAATCAGGTTTTCAATGACACGATATATATTTGTCACCGGTGGTGTTGTTTCTTCTTTGGGGAAAGGAATTGCGTCTGCGTCGCTCGCGGCAATTCTTGAAGCGCGTGGTCTTAAAGTGACCATCATGAAGCTCGACCCTTACATCAACGTTGACCCCGGCACCATGAGTCCCTTTCAGCATGGAGAGGTTTTTGTAACGGAAGACGGCGCTGAGACAGATTTGGATTTGGGCCACTACGAACGTTTTATCCGCACTAAAATGACACGCCGTAATAATTTCACCACGGGCCGTGTTTATGAAACCGTGCTGCGCAAAGAGCGCCGTGGCGATTATTTGGGTGGCACAGTACAAGTTATTCCGCATATCACCGACGAAATCAAACGCCGTATTCTCGAAGGCGGCCGCGATATGGATGTTGCTCTTGTAGAAATTGGCGGCACTGTGGGCGATATAGAATCGCAACCATTTCTAGAAGCCGTGCGTCAGTTAAAAGTTGAAATGGGTTCACGTGCATTATTGATGCATTTGACCTTGGTTCCTTACATCGCCACTGCAGGCGAAACCAAAACCAAACCAACGCAGCATTCTGTTAAAGAATTGCGCTCAATTGGTTTGCAACCGGATATTTTATTGTGTCGTTCCGAGCGCCTGGTGGACGAAGATTCACGTCGTAAAATTTCTCTGTTCACCAACGTTGCCGAGCGTGCCGTAGTACCTCTGCCAGATGCAGATACTATTTACTCCATTCCTCGTTTATTACAGAGCTACGGCTTGGACCAAATCGTTGTTGAGCTTTTAGGTTTGCAATGTAACGAAGCAGATTTAAGTGAATGGGACAAAGTTGTTGAAGGCAAATTAAATCCCGTTAACACGGTGTCAATTTCCATGGTCGGCAAATACATGGAATTGCTAGATGCCTATAAGTCATTAATCGAAGCTGTCACTCACGCTGGCATTCATACCAAAACAAAAATCAATTTTAATTTTATCGATGCCGAACGCGTTGAAAATGAAGGCATAGAAATTTTGAAAGATGCCGACGCGATTCTTGTTCCCGGTGGTTTTGGTGAGCGCGGTGTTGAAGGTAAATTAATGGCCGTACAATATGCACGTGAAAACAAAGTGCCATACCTCGGTATTTGTTTGGGCATGCAATCTGTTGTCATTGAATTCGCAAGAAATGTTTTAGGTTTAAAAGGCGCCAACTCTACTGAGTTTGATAAAAACTCACCGCATCCGGTGATCGGTTTGATCACAGAATGGACAACATCTGACGGTGAAGTAGAAAAACGCGATGAATCATCTGATCTTGGCGGCACTATGCGTTTGGGCGCACAAGAGTGCCGTTTGGTTGCTGACGCAAAAGCACGTGAAATATATGGTGCAGATGTAATTGTTGAGCGCCATCGTCATAGATATGAAGTGAACAACAATTATGTTGATCAAATGCAAAAAGCTGGTTTAAAAATTGGTGGATGGTCTGCAGACGACACTCTCGTTGAAATGGTTGAATTGCAAGACCATCCGTGGTTTGTTGCATGTCAGTTCCATCCAGAATTTACGTCAACGCCGCGTGACGGCCATCCGTTGTTTACGAGTTTTGTGAAAGCAGCTTTGGCTAATAAGAAATAAATTTGCGGAAAATATAAAGTTTATATAGCAGGGAGTCGTCATCC
>CBHTVU010000329.1:0-3824 GCA_966096785.1 uncultured Gammaproteobacteria bacterium
AATCATCCACATGAATCCACGACATCCATTGCTTACCACTTCCCAAGGTACCGCCAAGAAATAATTTAATCGGTAAAAGCAACATAGGTAATGGGCCTTGATGACCTAACACCATTCCAAAGCGCATGCATGAAACTTGTACGCCGTATTGCTGTGCAGATTGCGCTACTACTTCCCAATCGTGACAGAGCTTCGCCATAAAAATATTTTGTGTCGGGCTTTCTTCTGTTAACTCAGTATTGTCGCCGATTGCTTGAATGCCGTAATAACCAATTGCAGAGGCAGATAATAATAATTTAGGTTTTTGCTCAGCTTTAGCAATCCAATCAATTATATGTTGCGTTAAGGTAATACGGCTTTTTCGCAAAGCGGTTTGACGAGATGCAGTCCACCACCAACCTAAAACTCGCGCGCCGGCTAAATTGATAATGGTATTTATAGGATAATTAGCCGGAAGTTCATTCATGCTTTCAACACAATTCACTTTTCCATTAAACGTCCATGCCGCTTTTTTAACGTTGCGTGTTAAAACAGTAACTCGCTGACCATCAGCAATTAATGCATTCACTAATAGTTGGCCAATAAAACCCGTTGCACCTGTTACCAAAACACTTTCACTCGTATCACTAAAATGTAACGGCATTTTATTTTCCTCATTTTTTGTTAGTTTGCCCAAACCATAAGCTGCAAATCCATCGCGAACACCCGAAAGGCCAACACCAATTCCACAAAGCGCTAAAAAAATACTTAACGCACCTTGATACTCCCACTTCAATTCAGTCGGCTGCGCATACCAACTGGGAAAGGTTAACGCCAACAAGATAATAAACGCACCGCCATTTATCGCTAACACAGTGTGAGTAACACGCTCAGTCGCAGGCAGTAAACGCGTTTTATCTTCAATCACAAAATCCCAGAGGGTTAGCAAAATTTCTACGGTAAAAATAATCATCAGCAACACAGCCCAAAGGCCATGCCATTTCCACGCAGACAACCCAACAAATAACAAACTGTAAAAACTAGCGCGGGTTGCATGAATCCACAATTCCTTGCGCGCGCTACGGCGGCTAGGTAGAGCTTCAGTAAATTCGTGATGATATAAAGTGTCGAATGCGCCCAACAAACCTTGCGCAGCCATTAATTGCAATGCGAGCAAATGAGTATTCATATAAACTCCTCTGCTGCTGTAGATTTTGTCTCAGGTTTCTCTGCCGGCAATTCATGAAATACACCGACTTGCGTAAAGGTCGTACCAAATAAGCAGTGTTTAATATCTATACGAATATTGAACTGACCTGGATTATCATTGCGGTGACATAAAAACGTTTTGCCCGGCGTTAATATTCCAGGCAAGGGAATACGAAAACCAAAAATATCCCAAAAATAACCGTCGCTGGTGAAGTACAAATTGCCTTCGTGAACATGCAGCACCAATTTCATGCCCAAACCAGCACCAACATATTCAAGCACTTCACCTTTTTCACTTTCACGCATGTAGGAGGTAAATTGAATCGGCTTACGATTATGCAGACGATAGATGCGCTGTTTAAAAATAAAGGGGCAATCAGGTTTTGAATATACCTGAATATCCACCGGGAAATTTCGATCGCTGTAAGGAATCAATGCACCTTTAATAAAAGGCATGGTAATCAAACCCAGAAATTTTCCTAACCGTGAACAACTTAACTCACTTAAAAAGCCGGTGTAATAAAGGGGAGCACCTACGCCTGGGTTTTTAGCAAACCGCGCCTGAATATCTACATGCAATTTTTTCCATTCATCACCTAAAATTTTTCTGAACAACTCACCTTCAGATGGATTTACAGCATTCATAAGTTATCCCTATTTATAAGTTTTGATTCGATCAATTCGCCATAAAGCAAGTAAAGGTGGAAGCATTAATATCAGCGCAACAAGATCAATCCAAACATGCAACCAAAGATCAATGCGCAAAGAAATAAGCATGTCCTGCGGTGCCCACACAATCAGTGCGACAATCATCCACAACCATATCGAGGCATTGCGATGTTTATTAGCAATATAAGTCAGAACACCCATAAAAATAGCAAGGTTTTGCAAAGTTGCGCCGAACAAACTTAACCACCATTCTTGCAAATTCTGCGCGCCTGCCTGTGTCATTCCAAACTGTTCCAAAATAGCTTGGTGATATTGATTAAAAAAGTCCAAATTAGAAAACCAAGCCAGCAAAACGCCCGCTGCAAAATGCCCAAGGGTAATTAAATACATCCAGATAATTAGCCAGTGGCGAAGAGTTTGATAATTCGAATTCATTTGAACCTTCCTGCTCTTTACCTAACGCGTTTAAAACAAGCGAAGATAAACCCGCCGATGGAAACCAATATTGGGCCTGTAAATATAAAATCCAAAAGATTGGTAGAGCGTATCAAAACCAGTATTGCGATCAAAGCAATCGTAATAAGGACTTCAAAAAAGAGAAACCAAATAATTTTTTTAAATGTGAATTTTCGAATAAGAAGTATACTATAAACGTAGGCAACCAAAGAACTAAAAGCAAAGCCGTCAATACAATCACCAATATAACGCGCATAGATCCCCACTATTTCTTGATTTTTGCTTCCTGAGCTTTTGCTTTACTTTCTTTTTTCAACTTGCTGCCAACCGGGCAAAAAGTAGCGAGCAAGTTATGAAGTTTTGCGGTGAGATTATCATCTGCAATGCTGTAATGAACGAATTGCCCTTTCTTTTCAAAGCAAACCAAACCTGCATGTTCGAGTATTTTCAAATGTTTAGATAAAGCGGGTTTTGTCATATCAAAACGGTCGGCAATTTCACCAGCCGTCATAGAAGTCTCCGACAGATAGGCCAAAATCTGTCGGCGGGGAGTAGAAGCCAGCGCTTCAAATACACGATCTATATTCATTGATTTAGCCTTTAAAATAATTAGCTAATTAGTTAATTAATGTATAAGCTAGCATATAAGTGATGAATGTGCCAAGTACAAAGACAAGAGACACCTATGGAATCTTTAACAAAGCAGCAGACTGATGTTTGGCTGGTATACGACGGCGAATGCCCGGTTTGCAAAACCTACTGTAAATATATTCGCATTCGCGAGGCCGTAGGTAACTTGCGCTTGATAGATGCTCGCCAACCGGGAACATTGATGGATGAAATTACCGCCGCAGGCCTCGACATTGACCAGGGCATGGTATTGAAATTTAAAGATGTAATTTATTACGGTGCAGATGCAATCCATATGCTCACACTATTAAGCACACCTTCCGGAATATTTAATCGAATTAATTATTATGTATTTAGCACAAAGATCGGTGCGAATATATTTTATCCGCTTGGAAAAATTTTTCGCACCCTCCTGCTAAAGTTGCTGGGGATTAAGTACATTGAAAATTTAAAACATTAAACGCTAATGTTTAATTGCGAGTAGCTCGGCTTGCACTCGCAGCCACCAGCAGCATTGCACAACCCAAGCCTGCGAAAGCGAGATGTAAGCTCGACGCATGGGCAACGAATCCTATGAACGCGGGACCCGCTAAGATTCCTGCATAACCAATGGTAGTGATAGCGCTTACGGCTAAACCTGCGGGCATATCTTTTTGGCGACCGGCAGCTGTAAAAAGAATAGGAACAATATTTGAAGCGCCGAGTCCGATTAATATAAATCCTGCAAGCGCAACCAAAGGTGTTGGTGAAAACACCGTAACAAAAAAGCCTACTGCAGCACAAAGCCCGCCGATAAACATAACGCGTTTACTACCAAAACGTTGCACAACTTTGTCACCCGTTAAACGTCCAACCGTCATCGCTACTGAAAAAGCTGCATA
>CBHTVU010000330.1:0-3812 GCA_966096785.1 uncultured Gammaproteobacteria bacterium
GAACGCAACTCACGCATCAGGAAACCCATTCCACCAACGGCCTGGAAACGGTTTACATCCGCAAGACCATTCGGATAAATACGGCACATGAGCGGAATTATATCAGACAAGTCACTCAGATCTTGCCAGTTAATCAATACGCCTGCAGCGCGAGCGATTGCAACTATATGCATCGCGTGGTTAGTCGAACCACCGGTAGCCAATAAACCAACAACACCGTTAACAATAGTCTTCTCGGTAACTATGTCTGCCATTGAAGTGAAATTGTCTGGCTTGGTGATGCGCGCCAATTGATGTACGGCCTCACGAGTTAAAGCATCGCGCAACGGAGTATAAGGATTCACAAACGAGCTACCGGGCAAATGCAGACCCATGATCTCCATGAGCATCTGGTTGCTGTTGGCAGTGCCGTAAAATGTACAAGTACCTGCGCTGTGATAAGACGCGCTTTCAGCGGCCAATAATTCTTTGCGCCCGACTTTTCCTTCTGCGAACAGCTGGCGAGCCTTGGCTTTTTCAGCATTAGGCAAACCGGGAGTCATAGGTCCTGCAGGAACAAAAATCACCGGAAGTTGGCCGAATGACAGTGCACCCATGGTTAAACCGGGAACGATTTTGTCACAGATACCCAAACACAAAGCGCCGTCAAACATATCGTGCGATAAAGCGATTGCGGTAGACATGGCAATAACATCACGACTGAACAGCGACAAATCCATCCCAGCGAAACCTTGGGTTACGCCATCACACATAGCAGGAACGCCACCCGCCATTTGGGCGGTCATGCCGACTTCATGAGCCGCTTTCTTGATGGGTTCCAAATATTCGGCATAGGGAACATGGGCAGATAACATTTCATTGTATGCAGATATGACCCCAAGATTGGGGGCGGTACCCTCTGCCAGCGCCTCTTTATCGGCAGCATTACAAGCAGCAAAACCATGGGCTAGGTTCGCACAACCCAAGTGATGACGGGACGGACCATTTCTGCGCGATTTTTCCACCTTGGATAGATACTTCGCGCGGCTCTCCCGGCTTCTTTCGATAATCCGGTTGGTGATATCGACAAGTCTTGAATCAGTCATGGCATTCCACTTTGGTTAGTCTGCTTCTTTGGTTAGTCTGCTTCGTTGGCATGTGCCAACATAGGAATGTACTTATGCCAAAAACAAAAGAAACTTGCAGACACTTCATTACGTTTAGGTGCGCTGCAGTAGTCGTTTCTGTACATCCACTTTAGTTTACTCACTTGGCCCCACCACCGACAGCCAAGCAACTTCGATGGATAATCCATCGTAAATTTTATTTCGCTGCTTTCGCTTTGTAATAGGCAATCAAATTGCGAGTTGAGGCATCATGCTTGGGATTATCCAGCGCACCAGCGGCCAGTTCAGGCTGTATAGCCGATGCCAACACCTTGCCCAATTCAACACCCCACTGATCAAATGAGTGAATGCGCCAAATGATACCTTGAACAAAGATTTTATGTTCATAAAGCGCAATTAAAGCGCCCAGGGTTTTCGCATCCACCTGTGGCAACAATAGGGTATTGGTTGGGCGATTACCCTCATGAACCTTGTGCAACACAATTTCTTCAATACGCTGGGGGCTTGTACCCTTGGCAGCCAATTCACGACGCACCTGATCAGCATCTATGCCTTGCATCAAGGCTTGGGTTTGGGCAAAAAAGTTTGCCATCAATGCATCATGATGCCCTTCAACAACAACATTTGGCCTCACCGAACCAATAAAATCTGCCGGAATAATATCTGTGCCCTGATGCAGCATCTGGTAAAAGGCGTGCTGGCCATTAATGCCGACCTCACCCCACACCAAAGGCACGCTACCGTAGCTGATTTGTTCTCCAGCCCAATTAACATGTTTACCGTTAGACTCCATCTCTGCCTGCTGCATATAGGCAGGGAAGCGATGCAAACATTGGTCGTAAGGTAAAAGAGCTTGTGCAGGGTAGCCGAGGAAGTTGCGATTCCAGATACCTATCAACGCCATCATGACCGGAGCATTTTCTTCGAGAGGAGCTTGTTGGAAGTGCAGGTCCATCTCATAAGCGCCCTGCAGCAAATCTACAAAGCCTTCATAGCCGATAGACAGAGCAATTGGCAGGCCAATAGCTGACCACAAGGAGAAGCGGCCGCCAACCCAGTCCCACATGTCAAAAATATTTTCCTCAGCAATACCAAAAGCCGTCACCAATTTGCGATTAGTGGATACAGCCACAAAATGTTTTGCTATAGCACCGTGATCTTTTGCCGCCTTCATAAACCATTGCTCTGCCGTTTTGGCATTAGTCATGGTTTCCTGGGTGGTGAAAGTTTTGGATGAAATTACGAAGAGAGTTGTTTCAGGATTCAGGTTTTCAAGCACTTCTGCGATTTGCACGCCGTCGACGTTAGAAACATAGTGCATCTTTAACGATCTACTGCCATAAGCCTTGAGTGCTTCGGTCACCATGAGGGGACCAAGGTTGGAACCACCAATGCCAATACTTACCACATCAGTAATGGTTTTGCCGGTATAACCTTTCCATTCGCCGGAGCGAATTTTTTCAGACAATTTGCGAATACGCTCAAGCTCGGCATTAATCGCCGGGCGAACATCCAGACCATCAATCAAAATTGGCTTGGAAGATCTATCGCGCAAAGCAACGTGCATAACAGCACGATCTTCAGTGGCATTGATATGCTCGCCAGCAAACATTTTGCTACGCCAGGCTTCAATATCAGATTCTTTAGCAAGGGCCAGCAAGGCCGCCTTGGTTTCAGAGGTAATCAGGTTCTTGGAGTAGTCAAACAGAATGCGGGGTAATTCAATCGAGAACTTATTAAAGCGGGTGTCATCTTCGGCGAATAAATCTTTGATATGGCGCGACTTAAGTTGCTTGGCATGGGCGGTTAAAGCGGTCCATGAGGGTAAATCTGTTGGCCGAGAAAATGAGGTCAGATTAGTCATTTGTCGCTCCCGAAAGACAATAGCAAACGCGCATGGGGTGATTCCTGATTATTAGCTTTTTCCGCTTGGTTGGTAACCATCGAACGATCTTTCGCAAGACGGCTTCGCTGGAATATTAGGATGCGCAAAAAGGCCGCTATGATAGGCACATGGTCTAGGGGTGTCAATTAATGCGCCTGCTTAGAAGCTCGAAAGAAGTGCAAAATCGGCGGCTATATTTAAATTTTTTTACGTTTTACACTCAGCATCGAAATAATTTAAAAACAAGGCTATTTTGTGAACACAATCAACGCGACTGAACTAGGAATAATTGAGGGTTTTTTTGGCCGCAGCTGGAGCTGGGATGAACGTAATGCATACGCCAAATTCCTTGCACTAAATAAGTTCGGTTTTTACGTCTACGCCCCAAAAAGCGACAAATATCTGCGTAAACATTGGCAGCAAGATTGGCCAGCCGATATAAAAGAAGACCTCACAAATTTACGCGCAAATTACAAAGCCGCCAATGTTGATTTTGGAATAGGGCTTAGTCCGCACGAAATTTATTTAGATAACTCCTGTGATAATCGTGATCGCCTGCGCCAACGTGTTGAGCAGATCAATCATTTGTGTCCCGATATTCTGTGCTTACTATTTGATGATATGCGCGGCGACATTCCAGAACTCGCCAACATCCAAATTGATTTAATGCATGAGGTCGCCGAAATATCAACCGCAAAAAAAATTATATTTTGCCCAACTTACTACAGCTTTGATCCAGTATTGGAAAAAGTATTTGGCACAATGCCAACAAATTATTGGCAAGATCTAAATACCAAACTTGATAAAAATATCGATATTTT
>CBHTVU010000331.1:0-3702 GCA_966096785.1 uncultured Gammaproteobacteria bacterium
GTCGACAATTCCATAGGGCAGCGAACACCTTTTGGAATATAAACAAAAGAACCATCTGAAAATACTGCGCAATTCAACGCAGCGTAATAATTGTCTTTTTGCGGGACGACCGAGCCGATATATTTTTTTACCAGCTCGGGATATTTATGCACCGCTTCGCTGATCGAGCAGAAAATTACACCGACTTCCAATAATTTTTCGCGGAAAGTTGTGACTACCGAAACCGAGTCGAAAACAACATCCATAGCCACGCCAGCCAATGCGGCTTGTTCATGTAAAGGGATGCCGAGCTTTTCGTAGGTGCGCAGTAACTCCGGGTCTACTTCATCCAAACTTTTTGGCTTTTCATCCATTGATTTAGGCGCGGAATAAAATGACACAGATTGAAAATCAATATCGTCATATTTAACGTGCGCCCATTCAGGTTCGGTCATTTCGAGCCAGGCTTCATAGGCTTTTAATCGCCACTCCAATAACCAATCAGGCTCGTTTTTCTTAGCGGAAATAAAACGAATTACCTGTTCGTTCAAACCAGGTGGCAAGGTCTCAGAAACGATATCCGTAGAAAAACCGGCAGCGTATTCTTTTCTAATGAGATGTTCGACTTGTTCAGACATTGTCTTTACTTCTTTACGATTACTACTTAACTAGAGGTGCGCAACAGTTTGGTAACCGTGCTGCGAATATGTTCAACTGCAAATTCAATTTCTTCACGTGTGGTGTAACGCCCTACACTAAACCGAAGCGAAGCTTGCGCCTGGGTGTCATCCAAACCAATGGCTTTCAATACGTAACTTGGCGACATGCTTGCCGAATTACAGGCTGACCCGCTCGACACAGCGAGATCACGCAACGACAATAAAAGCATTTCACCATCGAAACCTTGTGCGCCATTATTTGCGAAGGTTACATTTAAAATTCCGCTGACGCTTTGTGCACAACCGCTGTTGCGCTTTACATTGGGTAAATCAGCGATGCCTTGCCACAACAAGTCGCGCAATTGGGATATACGCTCTGCATCGCTATGCATTTCTACTTGCGCAAGCTCTGCCGCTTCGCCCATTCCAACACATTGATGCGTCGCTAAAGTTCCAGAACGCATGTTTCGCTCGTGACCGCCGCCGTGAATCTGTGCTGCGATTTTTACATTGCTTGCACGGCGGACATAAAGCGCGCCCACACCCTTCGGGCCGTAAAACTTGTGGGCGGATACGGACAATAAATCCACCCCTAAATCTTTAACATCAACAACAATTTTTCCGACACTTTGTGCGGCGTCGCTGTGAAATAAAATGCCGCGACTTTTGCAAACTTCATTCAGTGCTTGGATGTCATTGATGCAGCCTAACTCGTTGTTGGCCTGCATCAAGCTAACTAAAAATGTTTCATCTTTAAACGCAGCTTTTAAATTTTCTGGCGTAATGATTCCGTTGTGATCAGGCAACAAATATGTGACAGAAAAACCTTGTTGTTCAAGCCACGCTACAGGATCAAGTACCGCCTTGTGTTCAATGGCCGATACAATAATGTGACCACCAATCGAGCATTGGGTGCGATAATTTTCTGCTGCCCCCTTGAGCGCTAAATTGTTCGCTTCGGTTGCTCCACTCGTCCACACAATTTCACGTGTGTCGGCGCCAATTAAATTGGCGACTTGCGCGCGCGCATTCTCAACCGCTTCTTCTGCTTGCCAACCAAACAAATGCGAGCGAGACGCCGGATTCGCGAAATTTCCTTCAAGTGTCAAACACTCCGCCATTTTGGCAGCAACCTGCGGCGCTACCGGCGTGGTAGCGGCATAATCCAAATACACAGGCTTGCGAAAGGATGTTTGTGAAGGATTAAAAGTCACGCAAATTTCTCAATAATTCAAAACAGGGTATTTCAAAAAACTTACAGAATTTCACTTACAACGATATGATTCTCGGGTTTGATGCCACCATGCAAGCGATTATCCTGGCGCTCTTTCACAGCCTGAATTTCACCGCGCGCGACTAAATCCGCCAGGCTAATCTCACTTAAGAACCGATGAATTTGCTCACTCAGGTTTTCCCATAAATGATGGGTTAAACACACTTCCCCCTCATGGCAATTACCCTTGCCTTCGCACCGGGTAGCATCCAGCGATTCGCTTACTGCATCTACTACCTGAGCGACCGAAATATCCGCCGTATTACCCGAAAGACGATATCCACCACCAGGACCACGAACACTTTGTACAAGGTTGCATTGGCGCAGGCGAGCAAAAAGCTGCTCAAGATACGATAGTGAAATCCCCTGCCTTGCCGATATATCAGCCAGGCTCACCGGCCCATGCTCAGTATGAAGCGCCAAATCGAGCATGGCGGTAACCGCGTAACGTCCTTTGGTAGTGAGTCGCATGGGAGAAATCCTGACGGGTAGAGTGCTTTAAATATAGAAATTGCTATATCCGAGCATTTTACTCAACTATTCAATGTTTTCCAACGCTTAAAAAAACAGGGGCTGGATTTAATCTGGGAAATCAGGACTTGGGTCCGGATTCGTCCGCTTTGGCTGCTTCTCGCAAGGCATCTATTCCGGGAGCAACTCCCAATTTACTCACCACTTTGTTGGTGTAATAAATGTAGTTCTGCATGGCAGTTAATACCCCTCTAAGGATATTCAACTCCATACCATCCATTCGCACGCGGTTATACATACGACGCAATCGAGTCATAGTCTGCTTCGGGTTTTCCGGATCAAGAAAGCCAAGCTGCGCCAGGGTTTGCGCGAGGTGCTCATAGTAGTTCTCAAGCGCCCCTGAATCTGCAGGCGGCATATCCCATACATGATTAGGCAGGGTTTTACCTTCGGTACTCTTTAAAAATGCCATACGAATTTCATAGCAAATCACCTGAACTGCCGTAGCGAGATTAAGCGATGAGTATTCTTCATTGGCCGGAATATGGACGTGATAGTTACATTTATGCAGCTCTTCATTGGTCAAGCCCCGATCCTCACGGCCAAATAAAACTGCAACCTGATGCTGTCCTGCCTCGGCCCACAAATTTTCGCCGCACTCGCGCGGGTCAAGTAAAGGCCAGGGAATGCGGCGCTCGCGGGCACTTGTTCCCACCACAAGCGAGCAATCGCTAATGGCTTCATCTAGGGTTTCAACCACAATCGCATTATCTAACACATCCGTTGCGCCTGCTGAACGCCAAATCGCTTTATCAGACGGATATTCTTTGGGAGCAACTAAATATAACCGGGACAACCCCATATTTTTCATAGCACGGGCAGCACCGCCTATGTTGCCCGGATGAGTGGTATTTACAAGAACTATACGGATATTGGAAAAATTAGCAGAAGACATATTTGACGCCTCAAAGAGTACCTGAGTGAGGCCAGGATAAACGGCACTCAAAACGGCGCGCAGTGTAACAAAAGCAACCTCAAGACGCAGCTTAAACACGGGATTTTGCAAGCGGGACCGACCCATCCAAAAGTGCGCCAATGGCACTCAGGTGTCAATAATCCATTCACCAGCCTTCGGAAAAGATAAAAAAAAACAAAAGTGACATTTTTACGACGAATACCAGTCTCAAATATTTCATTCAGCAGTCGGACTTGGTTGCGTAAAAAATCGACAGCATAACTTGTATTAAAAATGCAAACATTTTCTCTTGGAATAACAGTGTTGTAAGCCTGGGTAAATCCAAAAATAGTTACTCTATTTTT
>CBHTVU010000332.1:0-3681 GCA_966096785.1 uncultured Gammaproteobacteria bacterium
AACACCACTCGATGATAATAAATTAATGATAGAGGCCACAATTCAATGTTTTGAATTTTCTTATGAGTTAACATGGAAACTATTGAAAGCAGCACGGAACGTGTCAGGGCAAATGAGACAATTTGTGTGTTTAGATAATCACAAAAATTCATCCTGCCAAAATCACCTCTTGTTGTCCAGAATTAATTTCAATTGTTTGTGGTGGGTTAATATATACCGCCTCCGGTAAATGCTTCAGTTTTGGTGCTCGCTTGTTAAAGCGAGTTGGATTCTGCAGGTATGCCTGAGTAAGCGTATCATGTCTGTTCTGTAGAATTTTATCGGCACTTCCATAATGCACAGACTGCGGTGTTAGCCAGCTTATGCCTGAATGATAATGCTCATAGTTATACCAGTTAAAATATCGCTGACAGAAGACTTCAGCTTTTTCAATTGCAAAGAATCTTGATGGAAATTCAGGATGATATTTTAGTGTTTTAAATTGCGCTTCTGAAAACGGATTATCGTCGCTGGTGTACGGCCTGCTATGTGATTTTGTTATACCAAGAAACTCTAACAACTGTGAGACTGAATGTGATGTCATGCTTGCGCCACGATCGGCGTGTAGCGTTAACTGTTGCGGCTGGATTCCTTGTTTTAATGCAGTTTCTTGTATCAATTTGCTTGCGAGTGCTTGTGACTCACGGTCGGCAATTAACCATCCAACAACATAACGGCTGTAAATATCCATGATGACATACAGATAATAGTATTGCCATTTTTGCGGCCCTTTCAGTTTGGTTATATCCCATGTGCGTATTCCGGTCGAAACGAACAGCAATTACGGTCTGTAAGCGAACACTTATTCCGGTAACATCCGAACACCAATTCCGGTGTATGCGAACACTACCATTGGCTCACGTTGGCATTATCTGTTAAGCATCGACAGCCTGTAAAGGTTTTTGATTTTTTCTAAGTGATTCACCCTTTAATTCAAGCTTAGTTGCATTATGCAAAAGCCTGTCCAAAATGGCATCGGCAAGTGTTGCATCGTTTAAATGTTCATGCCAGTGAGTCGTTGGTAGCTGGCTAGTGATAATTGTCGATTTTCGTTGATAACGGTCATCGAGTATTTCCAATAAATCTCTGCGCTGCTCATCATCGGGAGCGGCTACCCCCCAATCATCTAATAACAATACATCGATTTTTGCGAGCAAAGAAAGCCAGTTTGCATAAGTGCCGCTTGCTTTGGCAATCTTAAGGTCATTCCATAGTCGCGGGAGACGATAATATTTTACAGTAAATCCTGTTAGACAAGCTTTATGCGCTATAGCACAGGCAAGATATGTTTTACCACAACCTGTTGGGCCTGTGATTAATAAATTTAAGTGATGTTGAACCCACTGTGTGCGTGCCAACTCTTGAATAACAGATTTATTTAAACCACGCGGATGCTTAAAATCAATATCTTCGATGCAGGCTGATTGATGTAGCTTGGCTTGACTAAGCCTTCTACTAAGGCGACGATTTTCTCGTAAATAATGTTCGCGATCAATTAACAAACCTAATCTGTCCTCGAAATCTAAATCAGGCATGGGTTGTTGCAATTGCTCGCAAAAAGCTTCTGCCATTCCAGTTAACTTAAGTGTGCGTAGCTTATCTACGGTAGGTTGGTTTAACATTTTAAATCTCCTAATATTATTTGTAATAGTTAGAACCACGGATATTTTCATGTGACGTAATAACGGGCGTATTCGACACATGAGAATGAGGGAGTGTATCAATTTTATTTTTTAGAATGGCTTCGATTTGCTGATAGCGAGTGACGTCAGATTCACAGGCAATAGCGCATGCTTTTTCAAGACGATTTTCGCCGTATCGTGATCCAAGACGAAGGACGCCAAGACAAGTGCGGTAAGATTGTTCGGGAAAAGCTCGTGAAGAAATTAATCGCTCAATGAATTTCATGGTATGTGGGCCAATTTTATTAGCCCATCGCTTCATGCGCTCTGGCGACCATTCAGCATGAGCGCGGTGCGCTGGCGGCATATGGTCTTTAAGAGTGCTGTGTTTATATTTAAGATGACTGCGTGGATGTGAGGCAATACGTTTGCCTTGATGAAAGCACTCCACACTCTTTGCAGTAGCACGAATTTCAACTTCATTATGAATATATTTATAGGGCACGCTGTAATAATGATCATCAAATAAGAAATGATAATCAATATGAATTTTCGCATGTTTCCATTCAGCGTACTGATATTTTTCTGGTGGCAATGGTTTAAGAGCCGGCTTATCGACCGCTTCAAATAATTCTTGTCGCGAAGTTTTCATTTTTTGAAATGATTTTTGAAGAAATGCAATAAGACGCGGTTTGATTTCTGCATTGATTTCAGTAATGCTGGTGAAAGTCATGTGACGCATTGGTGCAAGAATTTGTTTTTCTATGCAGCCAACCGCATTCTCAACTTTTGCTTTATCCTTAGGTTCTGCAACGCGTGCAGGTACAATTGCAAAACCGTAATGCTCACCTACATGCTGATAATTAGTGTTAATATCAGGATCATATTTATGCGCCTTGGTAACGCCAGATTTTAAATTATCAGGAACAACAACTTCACTCACGCCACCAAAGAACTCCCACATTCTAATATGTGATTGAATCCAATCTGGGATGCTCTGTGTTTCTGTCGCCTCAACAAATGTAAATTGTGATGCGCCTAATGTTCCAACAAAAATTTGTGCTTGATGTATCTCACCCGTTCTCAAATCAGTCCAAGGAACCGTCATGCCGGCATAATCAACAAAGGTCTTTTCGCCACCTTTATGAATTTGGCGCATAACCGGTGTGGTAGCTTTTGTGTAGGCGCGATAACGTTCGCAAAATTGCGTATAGCTTAATCCACTTGGGTGCGTGTCTCGATATTCACGCCATAAGAGTTGCAAGGTAACGCCTTTTTTTCGTAATTCTTGATAGACATATTCCCAGTCAGGTAATGGTCTTTTTTTGGAATTATTCTTGCTAGGCAAGAATAATTTATTGAATAAATCTTGTTCGGACATATCCTCTGGTAATGGCCACTCAACTCCAGCAGCTCTTGCTCTAGCCAAATAGTCAGAAACGCTTGTTGTGCCAATATTCAAGCTGCGAGCGATATCACGAAGGCTACGTTTAAGCTCGTAGCGTAGCCTTAAAACTTCACTAATTTTACGCATAGATAATGGTCTCACGGTTAGAACCCCTCGTTTTTTGTATTGAGGGGTATTGTATATAAATTAACCTTCGTGAGCCTAGATAACTGTTCGGATAAAACCGGAATGAGTGTTCGGATGATCCGGATTAGGTGTTCGGATGCAACCGGAATCGCTGTTCGGATGTTTCCGGATTTAGTGTTCGGATAAAACCGGAATCAGTGTTCGGATGTTGCCGGAATTGGTGTTCGGATCAAGCCGGAATACACAGTTTGCTCTCAATAGGCAAAATATATCATATGGTGATTTAAATATTACATTTTTGAGATTTGAGTGGAGATGAGGCAGCTATTCGGAAATTTCGAATAGTTCAGGATGAATTTTTGAGGCTTGGCTTCTTGCATTTGTGCTATAGAAACAGTGAGATAGCTTATTGCTCAACGTATTTTAAAAAAGATTTACTTTTAAATTGTAAAATAGCTTTAACATGATAAACTTAAAATATAACTT
>CBHTVU010000333.1:0-3681 GCA_966096785.1 uncultured Gammaproteobacteria bacterium
TTTTTAAATATCGCAATAATGCATTTGAATGCGAATTTTATGAAGTGCATAACTGCATACTTAAATCAGATATTTACTTTACAAAAGAAAACAACGCAGAATTTTGTATAGACCTTTATGAAAATACGGTGCAAGGCATTTAAGGAAATAAAGCGACTAAGGTTTACTCATTATTGCGAGGAAGGTTTAGGCTCCGCGTGCAATGCGGAACCCAACATTAAAATCCATAATTTTTGAATGGGTTTGGCAGCAAAAAAATTTTCGGAAACTTAATTTCCATTAATATCTATTGCTCCATTATTGGCGGTAACTCAGCAACAATGTCTGCATTGCTTAAATGTATTCGAGCTTTTTTGCTGAGCACGTCGAGACTATCGAGTGTATCTTTTGCCAGCCAACTCACGGATAAGTCCGGATGATTTAATAAAGCGTTAAGTTTTTTGGTATGACTTTCATTGCCCGTAATTTTCAATGCAAGCATGACATTTTGCACTAGAGACGGATCTTTTTCGTCGAGCAGAGGAACAATCAAATTAGCGGCGCCAACATAACGTGTTTTCCCCAGCTCCATTAATGCCGCTTGGCGATCGCCCGGATTATTGCTGCTCAGCGCAGTCTTGTATTGCGCAATATAAGAATCCAAAAGGGTATTGTCGCCGCGATGGGACGCGACTTGGGCAACCACTCTCTTGAGTTCTGGCTTGACCTCTTGTTGATATAACCAATTCAATTCCTGGCTGCTTAAAGCGTCCTGATTATCCGCCAAATCTGCAACGAGTTTGGATGCAATGGCCACATGCTGAAAGTCGGAATTTTCTTTTAGATAGTCCCTCACCTTTTCAGATAACGAACGAGGGTCACCTACAAATCGTGTGGATAGATCCTTTAGCGTTCGATCTACTGGCGAACTCGCTACTCCCGGCCCTGCAACTTGTTGTGGTTCCGAGTGTGCCTGAGCCTGGGCACTTAGCTGGGATTGCAACTCATGAACTTTGTTTTCCAGCTGGCTGGTTTGGCGATAGGAGGCCACTAATAATCCAGCTAAAACCAAAATAATAAGGATTAACAGAACGGATAGGGAGGACAGGTATTTTTTTTGGACGTTCATTTTGCTTATTCAATATCTATTATTTTTAAAAAGAAAAAGGGGTAGATAATCTACCCCTTTTTTTAACACTACGGTTTAATTAATTGAACCAAATTACAGATCGCCGAATCCGATGGCGCCGTTGCAATTTAACCATTCGCTTCTACCACTACCACCGCCACAAGAACCGTTTTGGTATACACCGGTATTGTAAGTTTGATTTTCAGCTTGGCGAACACTTCCGTTAACACTCAGGTAGTCTACTTGTACATCGCGGCTGCCGCCGTCGTTTGTAAATTCAACCAATGAACCACCTGAAGCACTTGTAGTTACGGTGTAGTTGTTGAACGAAGTACCTAAGGTCCATGAACCTATAGTCGTGTTGTTTACCTTCAGGTTAATGGTTTCGCCACCAGCGGTACCGCGAGCGCGTACAGTAATGGTTTTGCTACCACCACCGTTGTTGCCGCTGCTAGATGAAGAACCTGAGCTGCTGCTACCGTTGTTGTTGCTACCTTGGCTAACGGTAATGTCTGAGTTACCGCTACTTTGATAACCTTCAGTTGCCAAAATTTGATAATCGTGGTTGCCCAGATTCAAACCTTTGCTTCTCCAGAAGTTTGCGTGATTAGCAAATGTAACTGTACCAGAGATGTTACCAAAACCTTTCTTCGGATTTCTCACACTGAAATATTGATAAAAGGTTTGATTGCCATCGATAGATGGTTGGTTGTTACGTGTACAACGGCGAACGTTATAAGTAGCACCGTCGCTGGTGAAACTACCATAGTCGGTACCACCAGAACAGTTAGCCGGGTTGTATGAACCGTAGCTTTCGATAACGTAGTACTCAATCAATGGGCTTCTGGTCCATCCATAGAGTGCCAGGTAGGTGTTTTGGCTATTGCTACCACCGTAGTAACCGGTGTAGCTAATAGTTCTTGAACTGTTTCCTGGATTCCAACCTTTACCGCCAACCCAGTTGTTAGTGTTGTTAGTCCATTGAGACTGATAACGACCACCACTTTGAAGCGTCATGGTAGCGCTACCTGAATCTTTCCAGAATGAGTAGTAAAAACCATTGTTTGTACCAACTGAATTGTTGGACAAAGTTTGTGCGCTTGCACCTGTTGCAGCTAGTGCACCTGCGCAAATTGCAGATGAAAGTAAAATCTTATTAAATAATTTCATTATTGTAGACTCCGGGATTAGGCTCTCGACCCATTTTATTGTTAGAGGCTGAGGGCTTGCTTGTGACTACCTGCTAGTTGCAAACAGGCATTTTTTACGAGAGCTATACTGCATTGCTGTTATGGTTGTAAAACGGCGTAGCTTGCTCGTTGGTGATATTTTTATGGTTATATTATCTTATTGTCAAGCAAACCATATAAATATGGTCACATTAACCATATCCTTATGGTAAATATAACTATAAAACACGCGTCAAAATAACTTTTAGATTATTTTTCACACAAAATAAATCGATATTTAATCATTTCGACGACAAAAAATGCAATTTTTCGCGCCTAAAGTTTTTTTTATTTCTGTGAACCCTGTCCTACTGACCAGCCAGTATGGGTAATTCAGCGACTGCGTCGGAACTTGTTACCCTAGTTCTGGCTTTGTCACTCAAATTTTGCAGGCTATTTATCACATCATTAGCTAACCAACTGATGTTTGGATCTGAGCTATGAGCCAAACTTTCTACGAGATGGATATGGCTTTGGTTACCGGTTGCTTTTAACGCGAGCAGCGCATTCATCTTCACATCGATGTTGGAATCCTGAAGGAGTGGCGCAACGGCATTGGCTGCACCTGCATAGCGGGTTTTCGCCAGCTCCATTACCGCTTGTTGGCGCTCTGCTGCGTTCTCACTATGCAATGCCTTGTCAGCCCCGCTTATTTGTTTTTCTATCAAGGTATTGTCGCCGCGCATTGATAACACCTGGGCGGCAACCCGCTTCACCTCCGGATTTGTCTGGCTTTGGTAGAGAACTTCAAGCTCATGGTCAGGCAATAAATCCGGATTATCCGCAATACCGACCACACCCTGGCTCACGATAGCAACGTTCTCCGGGCTAGGATTCATCGCCAATAATTCATTAACCTTGGTCGAGAAAGAGCGTGAGTCCCGTTCAGACCTGGTGCTTAAATCGCGCAAAATTTGCTGACTATCGATAGCCATCGAATCTGAAGGCGCATCTTGAGCAGCAGGTGCCGCTGCAACGAGATTGTTACCGGGTTGCTGAACACGATTGTTCGCCGATGGAAGCGCTGCCGTTTGCGTTTGCGAACCTGAAGTCCATGATCTTGAACGTGCCTTGGTGAGAGCCTCATCCTTCAGTGTCAATAATGCTTCCAGGCCCACAATGCGCTTTTCGAGAGACGCAATCTGGTCGCGTTGCATGGATTCATTGGAGCTCGCACTAAGCACAGCCCAAGTGATAGCAGCACCTGAGGCCGTTGCGATCACTATAGTTTTGATAGAACCTAGATTGCTCATAGTTTCCTCGTCGTTATTTTTGTTTTTTTGGTAAGTTTATCAGGAGGTAGCCGAACACCAGTACCATAGTTAGCCAATCGTAAGGCAAAAA